>PKYX01000378.1 GCA_003132825.1 Acidobacteriaceae bacterium | reverse complement strand
CTCCGATTCCTTTGCCCAGCTCGGGAAGTTTCTTAGGTCCAAACACCAACAAAGCAATTCCGAAAATAATCAGCAGATGCATCGGTTGAAACAGTCCTTCTAACATATATGCTCCTCAGTTTCTCGTCGAAGACGCGTCGACTGTGTTAATTGACGAAAAGGCGGGTGCCGCAGCCCATGTTTCGGGTGCGACGCCCCCACCAGACAACAAGCCAGTGCACAGGAACGAATTGCTTACAAGCGTACGGCCGCATCAGCTTCGGCAGCCATCGTTTGCAGTGTCTTGAGGAACTGCTGGCTTTGTCCGATGAAGAGCCCATCTGCAGTGAAGCTCTTGATCGTCGCCACCGCGCCCCCGAATTTATCGGTCAGCGGACGAATGATGGCGACATGCGGGAGGTTTGGGCTGATGAATTCGCAGGGAACGGGAAAGATCAGGCTGGGCTGAACCAGGTTGGCCGGTTGCAGCGGTGGATTGTTGAAGAAATCCGGAAACGTCAGGCCAGAGATGGGGTCCGTAAACGGCGCTACGGGGACCTGCACGCCGTTGCCTGCGAAATCCACCCATTCCAGGAAGTGAGCCACTTCGTCTCCCCCGATGCTCACCACAATGCGCAAGACCTCCACGCTGTGGGCTTTCTGGACCATGGCGGAATAGAGACTGCTGCCGCCTTGTTCGATGAAGGCAAAGTGGAATGCGGCGGTATTGGCAATCGCCTGGATATGGTCGCCCGGGCCTAAATCAGCGTTGTTCCTGGGAATTGCGGTGACATCCTCGAGCACAATGGCCTGCGGAAAGGTGGCCCCGAAATCGGGGTTCTTCTGGCTCCGATAACGGACGTACCAGCTCGTATCCACGGTGAGCTGGGTCAGGTTGGTGAGGCGCTTGATCTTCTGGGCGCCGGTTGCCGTGCTGCCGGGTAGAGTGCGGAATTTGTCGAAATTGACCGGCTGCGCCCCTTTCGACTTCAAATAGGCATTGAGAAACGCCGCGTGGCTCATCTCATCGATCGTATTGCTGCTGATGTACTGCGAGCCATCGGGGTCGAGTTGCTGAAACGCCAGCTGATAGGGGTTCTGGGTTCCAGAGGTTACGCCTCCCAGTTCCGCGTATTGCAGCCACAAATCGCTCTCGATGATTTCGGCGGCGGCCAAAAATCGCAGGATGGCGGCGTCGCCGCGGGTGAGGCGGCCCGAATTCTCCTGGGCTTTGACGGGGATGGGGAGCAGGGCACCCGCGGTCAAGGACGCGCCCGCGACGCCCAGGCCCTTGAGGAATGAGCGCCGACGAGTGACGCCGGTGAAGGGAGAGTCCAGTTCTGCTCTCGTTGCGGAAGGGGTTGTCTCAGCTACCACGGTCGGCGGGCGCATTTCTTTCTTCATAAGATATTGGCTCCAATTTTGCGGGTGATGTCGTTTGGTGAAGCAGCCAGGGGCTAGGCTGCACCAGTGCAACCCTACGGAAGCGCGGGAAGGCCTATGTCACGGGCTGGTCAGAGAGTTGCAAAAGGTTTGTCACTGCTCGATGAAAACATAGAGACAACTGCCGGGTCCGAACTGTCATGGTTTCGGAGGCGAGTGATGGCCTCGCGGGCTTCACTTCGGATCTTCTACTGCCGGAACGATCCTGGTATCGGTGCGGAATTTCTTATAGTCGCGATAGCTGACGTCTTCGTCCAGGTTGAATCCTTTGAGCAAAATGCGCGCGTCGAGCTTCAAGGCGACGGATTTGGGCAGCCAGACTTCATCGTTGACTCGCGTCTGTTCAATCAATACGCGGGATCCTTTGTGCACGCGGGCAATGAACCAGCCGACCGAAACCGTGTCGATGCACTCGGCGTCCAGCTTCACCCACTCCTCATCCGCTTGGTCGATCCACACCCGGAAGCGGAATTTCGGCAAAAGTTTGGCTTCCCTTCGGCGAGGTTCGTAACCGGGTCGGGGATCGGCATCAATCACATAGACTTCGCGGCCCTCGAGTCTTTCCATGCCGGCGAAGCGGAAATTGTAGGCATCGGTGATTTCCTTGACGAACTCGCGCGCTTGTTCGCGATCTTTCTCTTCCTTCTCCAGCCGCTTCCTGCGGTCGTCCTCCGATTCGTTCTTGCGTTCATCGATCAGCTTCTCGATCCTTTCTTCTTCCCTGGCAGCATCTTTGCTCGACAGAGGCTTGTCGTCTTTTGCGATCAAGCGCTCGACTTGCTCTCCGTACAACTCCATCACATCATGGGTCTTTGATTCGCTCGATGCGACCTGGCCTTTGCCGTCCAGCTTGTTTTCCTGTTCGCGCTCGACGTAGGTGTAATCGCGCTGCCGTTTGTCGTTCTCCAGGTCCTGATCGGCGGCGCGGCGGATGAGGTCGCGAATCTGATCCGCGGAGGGCNNGGTTGCTGTCCCCGAGCAAGCCCGAGGGCAAGAAAAACTACGACGACGAAACTATGCCTCACCGCCATGAGAATCGTACCCGCAGGAGATTGCGTGACGCCCGGCTGGCTCGAATCCGGCAGAGAACCTGCCTAGAGGACCGAGGGTTTGAGGCGGAGTCTATGGCGCGGCTCCGGCGGGTAACTCGACCACGACAAACCGCACCGGGCCGCCGCTCGCGTTGGTCAGATCCGAGGTGCGTCCCGCCCCCATCCATATGGCTTTCCCCGAAGCCTTGCGCACATGCACATCGCTTTGGGTTTTGAAATCCACATCGCTGACCGGAATCAGCAATTCCGCGATTCCTTTGTCCGGCGGGGGAAATGAGTCGCCAGCCAGAAGCTGAACGTCCTTCACGGCGGCAGTTCCGATCAGCAGCTGATCCACGAACTTCACCTCGGGATCGGGCGGGGGAGCGATTCCGCTCGCTCCATAGTCCCAGCGTCCGATTTGCGATTGATAGCCGTAGGTGGTCACCTTGGGATCCAGGAACTCGACGATGGCGCTGCGGCATTCTGTGGTCCGGTCATTGCGGAAGCCGCGTGGCGGGCCGCTGTAAAGGAAATGCACGTCCCCCGCCTTGAACACGAAGCTGGCGACCGGAGATTGTCCCTCGCTCCAGAGCACCATCTCGCAGTCTTCGAGGGCCACCAGCAGCAAGTTGTGATCGTAGCGGGCGTAGGCCTGCTCGCTCGGCTTCAGGGTGAGCGAAAAAACCAGCGCCGCGTCGTTTTCGAGCAGCAGGTGGTGATGCGGTTCGGCGGTGGGGGCCGCGGCCGTCTGCGCCTGAGCGAAAGACAGAGACCCGAACAGAGGCCAAGACGCCAGAACAAGCAGCCCGGGCAGAATGTGCGCTTTCATAGGGGCATTGTAGAGCAGAGGGATGGAAGAAGTCGGAAAGCCGGGCAAAGAAACCGAGAACCGTTCGGGGGGGCAAGGCTTCGCTTCTGAATCTTGATGGCCGCCTAGGGCGCGGGCTTGTGGGCCTTGCCCACAGTTTCGGACTGGAACAATCGTTCATCCACGCGATGCAACCGCTTCACCATGGCGGGCCGCAGCAGTTTGTAATGGTGAATCTCGAACAAGTAATTGACGATGAACCAGATGGGGGCCGGGGTAGTCATCCACTCTTGCCCATCGAAACGAGCGAGGTTGACCGGACGCGAAAAAGTACGCAGCGTCCGTTCCCGCCGCATATTGAAGTAAATGTTGAAGTAGCTCATGGCCAGCTCGCGCAGGGAACGGTAGACGGGTTCGCGGTAACGGCATCCCGCGTAATTCGATTTGGCAATCGCGCCCCAATGGCCGTCGACGCGGTAAATCGCGACTACATGGTCGGTGTCGTGCTCGGCTTCAAAATCGAGAATCAGCGGCCGAAAGCCGTTGGCGCGTAACGCCGCAGCGGCAAATATCGCACCTTCCAGGCAATGCGAGGTTTCCTCCCGCAAGACCAGTCGCGGCGACCAGGCCGTGTCCTCCAGATGGTAGGGCATGCGATCGAGGTAGCGCTGGATGCCATAGGGATCCTTCAGGCTGCGCAACTTGCGCAATTCGACCGCGGTGAAGTCTTTGCCTGAGTGTGCCATGGTGGAAGGCAGTGTAGCCGATGGACGGCGGAGTCGGAGCAATTGTCTCTGGCGACCAGACTCGTGAGTACCTATTCCGTAATCAGAGTTTTACGTTTTCTTGGGGACTTCAAATCCCCGCGTCGAATCGCAGCTTGCATGGCGCCCCTGATTCCTCGACCCGCCACCCGCTGCCCGATGAATCTGGAGCGGCTGGCGGGCGCGCCTTGACGAGCTCTGACACTCGGCCTTTCTTGCCTGTCAACCCAGATGGAATGCCGATGGAGCTGGATCGCGGGTTCAAGGAAGCTGCGGGCGAGGGGCACGGGCAAAAAGCTCTTCCAGTTCCTGAGGGGTATCGACCACCACATCCGGTTCGGCCTCCGCCAGGGTATGCGGAGCGAAACCGTAGGTTACGCCGCAGGTCCAGGTTCCGGCATTGCGGCCCGTGGCTATATCGACCGCCGAGTCACCGACCAGCAACGTTTCCTCGGCACGGGAACCGGTTTCGCGCAGAATGGTCTGCGCCCCCTCGGGGTCTGGTTTCTTGGTGGAGAAGCTATTGCCGCCGTAAACATTCACGAAAAATTTGCCCAGGCCCAGCGCTTCCACAATCGCCCGCGACGGATTCACCGGCTTATTGGAAAGCACGGCCATCTGCCGCGGCCGGCCGTTTTGGGAATCCCGAATGGCCGTCAGGGCCTGCTGGACTCCTTCGTAGACGCGGGTGTAGTCGAGCTTATGCTCACGGTAGTAAGTCAGGAAATACTCCAGCCCTTGGCGGACCAGGGACTCGTTATCGGCGTCGGGACCGAGCGTGCGGCGGATCAGAGCGGGTGCGCCATCGCCGACGTAGCTGGCAATCAGCTCGTCGGGGAGTTCGGGGCGTCCCAAATGCCGGAGCG
Organism: Acidobacteriaceae bacterium; assembly: GCA_003132825.1. Lineage (GTDB taxonomy): Bacteria > Acidobacteriota > Terriglobia > Terriglobales > Acidobacteriaceae > PALSA-270. The sequence goes on along the minus strand of PKYX01000378.1, from coordinate 454 downwards.
TGGCATTGACCGAGTGAACCAGGTCAAGCCGCGAGTCAATGAGCGTGCCATCGAGATCGAAAATGAGCAGCTGGATGGAGCGCGGTTCGAATTGACGGTGGAAGCGGATCATGGTGTCTTCCCAGCATAAATGATGCCGCCGGCATCGNNCGCGGGCCACGCTTCTACCCCTCGGTCCGACCGGCACCCGAATCCGCGCCCGCGCTTCGGGCGAGCCGCCATGAGGGAGCGCCGCATGCGCCCCGGCATGCGTTTTGCTATTCCCAAGCCCCTTTCTCGATTTACAATGCTGCCTGCGGTGTTCGTCTCCTCAAGGGACCCGGATGGCGACTTCGAAAGCAGATCCCAAACCGGCTGCGGTTTCGAACGGGGCCCTTCCCAAATCGGGCAAGACCTATGATGGTCTCTCCCGCCAGCAACTGATCGATGCCTATCGCCTGATGTATACCTCCCG
>PKYX01000280.1 GCA_003132825.1 Acidobacteriaceae bacterium | reverse complement strand
GGAACGATCAGTTTCTTGGTCGATCTGAATCGGCGGGTGCGAGACGAAATCGACTATGTGACGCGGCTCGATGCGGGCGTCCAGACCTGCGAGCAGACGCTTGAAATGCGTACGGGCTCCTGCCGCGACTCTGCCTGGTTGCTGGTGCAGATTCTGCGCCATTTGGGAATCGCGGCACGCTTTGTCTCCGGGTATCTCATTCAGATGGCGGTCGATGAGCGAGCGCCCGAGGGTTCGAGCATTCCGCAAACCGACTCGGCAGATTTCCATGCCTGGGCGGAGGCGTTTTTACCGGGTGCGGGCTGGATTGGGATGGATCCGACCTCGGGTCTGTTTGCTGGCGAGGGCCATATTCCCCTCGTCTGCACCCCGAGCGCTTCCCGGGCCGCCCCCATCGAAGGCACGGTGGAGTCGGCCCAGGTGGAGTTCGCCCATGCCATCTCCATTCGTCGTCTGAATGAGGTGCCCCGGCCGTCCCGGCCCTTCAGCCCCGAGGATTGGGCGCAGGTCGAAAAGGTTGCGCATCAGATCGACGCTGATCTGCAGGCGCAGAATGTGCGGCTGACCATGGGCGGTGAGCCTACCTTCGTCGGCATCGACGAGCCCGAGAGCCCGCAATGGAACATCGATGCCCTGGGCCCGATGAAACGAACGCTCGGTTTGGTCCTCATTCAATGCCTCCGCGAGAGAGTGGCGCCCGGAGGGGTGCTTCACTACGGCCAAGGCAAATGGTACCCCGGTGAGCCCTTGCCACGGTGGGCGCTGAGCTGCGCCTGGCGCGTCGACCGCGTCCCGGTCTGGGAGAATATCGATCTCATCGCTCGTCCTGATCGGCCATACGGCTTCGCTGCGGCCGAGGCTTCCGAATTTATGGAAGCGCTCACGCGCCGTCTTGCGGTGAGTTCCGAAAACATACTGCCCGCCTACAGCCCGGAAGGCCAGTCGACGGAGCCGGTCGGATACATTTTGCCCCTTCGTCGTCGGCAACCGGAAGGCGGGTTGTGCTGGTCGAGCCAGTTGTGGTTTCCTCCTCCGGAACGGCTATTGCTGTCGCCGGGCGATTCGCCCATCGGCTATCTCATACCGACCGAATTGATGCCTTGGGTGGCGCCGGATGAGCTGCGATACGAATACGAGGCTGCGCCCTGGTCAGATCGGGTCAAGCTTCCATCCCGTCCGGCCCGGCGCATGGATCTGTTCCAGAAAAACCCGGTGGCCGATCCGCTGCCACCTCTTTCGGCGACCGCCGAAACGGCCTCCGAGTTGATCCGTCCCGCGTTGTGCCTGCAGGCCCGGGAAGGCCGCCTGCACGTGTTTCTGCCCTATGCCTCGACTCTGGCGGACTATCTCGACCTGCTCGCCGCCATCGAGGACACCTCTGAGCATCTGCACATGCCGGTATGGCTCGAAGGCTACCCTCCGCCCACCGATCCGCGCTTGCGGTCTTTCAGTGTTACTTCCGATCCCGGGGTTCTCGAAGTGAACCTGCCTCCCGCCGGCAATTGGGACGAACTCGAACAGGTCAACACCATACTGTTCGAAGAGTGCCGCCGTAACCGATTGACGGCTGAAAAATTTGCCTATGACGGCAGCCATCTCGCGACCGGCGGTGGCAGCCACATTGTGGTCGGCGGAGCTACCGTGCTCGACAGCCCCTTCCTGCGGCGCCCGGATCTGCTGCGCAGCATGCTGGCGTTCTGGCAGAACCATCCCTCGCTGTCGTACCTGTTCTCCGGCATGTATGTCGGTCCCACCAGCCAGTCTCCGCGCGTCGATGAGGCACGCATGGACGCCCTGTATGAGTTGGAGGTTACCTTTAGTAATTTGCCTTCGAGCGACTGCCCGCCGAACATCGTGGATAGCCTATTCCGCAACCTGCTTGTCGATGTCACTGGCAATGCACATCGCGCCGAGTTTTGCATCGACAAGCTGTATCCCCCGGAGGGTCTTGGGTTGCGCCTCGGCTTGCTCGAATTGCGTGCCTTTGAAATGGCGCCACATGTCAAAATGGGTCTTATCGAGATGCTGCTAGTCCGTGCTCTGGTCTGCGTGTTCTGGAAACGGCCATTTGAAGGCGGCCTGGTTCGTTGGGGCACCTCGCTCCATGACCGTTTCATGCTGCCGCATTTCGTCGGGCGTGACTTTCTCGATGTGCTCATCCATTTGCGCCGCTCTGGCTACGACTTCGAGGAGAGATGGTTTCGGTCGCACCTGGAGTTTCGCTATCCGAAGATCGGCTCAATCGCTGTCGAGGGAGTCGAACTCGAACTGCGTCGGGCTCTTGAGCCTTGGAACGTGCTCGCGGAAGAGACCAATTCCGGCCGAACCGTTCGCAGCGTGGACTCATCGCTGGAGCGGATCCAGGTGAAGCTGTCCGGGTTTACGACGGAGTCCCGTTACGCGGTGACATGCAATGGGCGCCGGGTGCCGCTCCGTCCGACCGGCGAACCCGGCGAGGCAATCGCGGGCGTGCGATATCGCGCTCGCCGGCTGTCGGCGGTGTTACACCCGACGATCACGGTGCATGCGCCCCTGGTCTTCGAGATCATCGATGGCTGGAACGAGCGTTCGATTGCCCGATGCACCTACCGTGTGGGACCACCCGAAGGTCGCGAGTACACCTCCCGGCCAGGGAGCGCAACCGAGGCCGAACAGCGTCGCCTGGAACGCTTTCAAGTGTCTGATCCCGTGCCCGGCCCGATGACCGCGCCGAAGGAAGAGACCAACCCGATCTTTCCCCTGACGCTCGATCTTCGGTTGCCTCCGAGCGGACCACAGACCCTCGAGAAGTCGGGGCTTCTCCCATGACGGTCGACCTGTATCAGACTCCGCTGCGCTACGGAACTGGCTATGACGAGATGTCGGCCGATGGAGTGACTCCCCGGCGGCACTGGGCCCACCTGATGGCGGAGCTTCAGGCGATCGGTCCCGAGGAGCTCGGACGCCGCTGGGCGCGGGCCGAGCGCCGGGTTCGCGAGAACGGAATCACGTACAACATTTACGGCGATGCGCTTGGAGCCAATCGAGCCTGGCAGATCGATATCCTTCCGCTGCTGATTCCGGCCGAGGAGTGGCGATTCATCGAAGCGGGCATCGTCCAGCGCGCCCAGTTGCTCAGCCTGCTGCTCGAGGATCTTTACGGGTCCCAGAATCTGGTGGCGCAGGGCCATTTTCCGGCTGCACTTCTCTACGCGAACTCTGCCTTCCTTCGCCCATTGGTAGGAGTGCGGGTTCCCGCCCACAGCTATCTGCATATGGTGGCCGTCGATCTGGCGCGTTCGGCGGACGGCCAGTGGTGGGTGCTGGCCGATCGCACCCAAGCGCCTTCGGGCAGCGGCTACGCGGTCGAGAACCGCACCATCGTCTCCGACGTCCTGCCGGACCTGTTCCGTAGCTCGAACGTATTGCGCCTCGCCCCCTTCTTCCGCGCCCAACGCGAAGCCCTCACCAACTTCGCCCACTGCGACAACCCACGAATCGTTTTGCTCACTCCCGGACCGTACAACGAAACTTACTTTGAACACTCGTATATTNNGGGCTGGAGCAAGTCGATGTGATTTTGCGCCGGGTCGATGACAGCTTTTGCGATCCTCTCGAGCTGCGGAGCGATTCGCTTTTGGGTGTCCCTGGCCTGGTCGACGCCGTCGTCGCCGGAAACGTGAAGGTTGCCAACGCCCTGGGCAGCGGTGTGATTGAGACCGCCGCCATTATGCCCTTTCTTCCCGGTCTAGC
>PKYX01000286.1 GCA_003132825.1 Acidobacteriaceae bacterium | reverse complement strand
CTTGTTGATGCCCGGCATGCGAGCCGAGGATGTGCTAAGAGCGGGAGACCGCGAGCCGCGGCATGTTTACAACATGGTGATGCGGCAGGTAGCAGTGGAAAACTTGCGCCGCCACCCAGTGCCCCCGCGGCGGCATCCGATGAAAATCGACTGGGCGGTTTCGCTGGAGAACGGCTACGTTCCGCAGAATCAATTTCCTGCGAAATACCGGTTCGACGTGTCCGCCCAGAATTGCAACACGGATTATATTGTGTTCGGACTGACGTTCACTTCTGGGACGCAGGCCAACCTGGTCGGAATCAATAATCTGTACACGGGAGCGACGCCGCCGTGTAATAGCGGATCGCCGTGGGTGGCGTTTGCTTACAACACGGTGACGCAGACCGGAGGGCAGATCGAGACGTCGCCGACGCTTTCGACCGACGGCACGAAGGTGGCATTCGTGGAGAGCACGAGCGGGGCTTCATACTTCCATGTTCTGGTGCTGCCGAATCCGATTCCGATTCCTCCGGCGCAGTCAGGGACGGTGCTGAGTCCAATGACACCGACTTCGTGCACGACGCCTACGACGGTGGGCTGCATGACGACCCTTACCATCGAAACGACCGCGACGAATTCGAACTCCTCGCCATGGGTGGACTACAACAGCGATACGGCCTATGTCGGCGCCGACAATGGCTTGCTATATAAGATTACGCCGGTGTTCGGCGGCGGCGCCCCAGCGCTGATGAGCACTGGTGGGTGGCCGGCCACGGTCTCGACGAATGCGACTAACAAGGCATTGACCGCCCCGGTTGTCGATGATACGGCAGGCCGAATTTTTCTCGGAGACGGGTACGGATACTTCTACGCGGTCAACCTGACCAACCCTGGCACATCGATGGCGCAGGTCGGGCTCGGGTGGGTTGGGCACCAGCCAGGGACCGGGGTTGTAGATCCGCCGTTTGCGGTCACGGATCCTGCCAATTCCGCAACTGATCAGGTGTTCGCTTTCACTGGATGCAGTTCGGTACCTGGGGTTGGCGGGGGCATCAGCCAGCTCCCAGCGAATTTCACGAGTTCCACCGCTCTCACAACGGGCACCGGAGGCAACACGGTGGATTTGGGATCAGCCAGCGGGATCGGAGACTGCACGGGGAAAAACGTACATTCAGGAGCCTTTGATAACACCTTCTGGGTGAATGGGTCGACTTCGGGACATTTGATTACGTGCGGATTTGTCTCCGGNNGCCAAGGCCGACTACGCGAAGCGGCAGTAGCAGCGTGGCGATCTCCCAACGATGCCATATTTCTTTCATGTGCTGGTCAGAAGAATGCGTAGCCGTACGCTGTGCGGATTCGTGTCGGGGACGACGACCAAGAAACTGGCACCATCGAATCCCAAGATGTATTTCCTCCCGTTTGCGAGTCACCTAATCACGAGCACCGGTTCGTCCAGTTTTGTAGTGAACAACACCCTAGGGGACGAGTGCTCGCCACTGACTGAGTTTTATGACGGAACAACGGACCGGTTGTTCTTTGGCGTCGGTTCGACCGGCACAGGGTCCGACGGATTCCTGGAGAGTTCGACGATCACAACTTCGCTGACCGTGCCGACATGCACCGGCGCCCCGACATCCAGTTGCGTGACGTCCCCGAGCGCTCTCGGAGGAACCAGCGGGATTGTGATCGACAACCAGGTGTCGAGCGGCGGGACAAACATTTACTTTTCGACCCTCGCGGCGGGGTCTGTGAATGGCCAGAACTGCAATGTATCAGGCGGAGCCGCAAATCCCTACTGTGCGGTGAAACTGACCCAGTCAGCTCTACAGTAAGTCAGTTTCGCCAATGCTTATCTTTTCTGAATGAATTCCCCGATCGCGGCGTAGGCTTTGGTCAGCGTTTTCTCGTCCGGCAGAAACACGATGCGGAAGTGCTTCGTGCCTGGTTTCTGGCCGAAGCCGGAGCCGTGCACGACCATGACATGTTTCTGGCGGATCAGTTCTTTCACGAAGACCTCATCGCTCTCGGCAATGTCGATGCGCGGATAGGCGTAGAACGCTCCGCGAGGGGCAACGCAACTGACGCGGGGCGTCGCCTCGCACCATTTCTGGGTGAGATCGCGGCGCCAGCTGCGTGACGCGATACACTCCTGAGCCCCATATGCTACAATGCTTACAATAGTTACATCTCGGAGATTGCTATGAGATCAACCCATTCGATGGTCATCAGCATGCGCCTGCCGGCGGAGAGCGGAAAGCGTCTTAAGCGCATGGCGAATCGGCATGGATGGACCCCCAGCGACGCCAGTGCGCGCCTGGTGGAGGAAGGCTTGCGCCGGTCGGAATTTGGATTCATCGACTTTCGCGATTCGGCTGCGGGCCGGCAAGCCTGCCTTCAAGGGAGCACGCTCGCCGTATGGGAGGTCATGCTGCTCGTCCGCAGCTACAAGAACGATGTGTCGGCCGTAGCGGAACATCTCAAGTGGCCAGAGGGCAAAGTCCAGGCCGCGGTCAACTATGCCGGGGCGTTTCCCGAAGAAATCAATNNGAAATGCTCAAGCTTCTTCTCGATGAGCATATCTCACCGGACGTAGCGCATGGTCTGCGTCGCCGCCATCGCGCGCTAGAAGTTCGCTATATGGTGGAATGGGAAAATGGGTACTTCCTGGGACAGGCGGACTCCCCTTGTTTGCGAGAAGCGGCCGCCCAGGGATTAACGCTGGTTACTTATGACCGGAGGACGATTCCTCCCCTGCTCAAAACCTGGGCGGAAGAAGGGCGAACGCACGGCGGCGTGGTTTTTGTGGACGAAAAAACAATTTCGCCCGCGGATATCGGTGGTTTGGTCTGGGCCTTGACCAGACTGGCAAGGGAAACTGGGAATTGGGACTGGACTAATAGAATCTGTTTCCTGCGGCGCTGATGCCCATCGCCTCGCGGACGCGTGCGATGGTTCATCGCGAGGATGGCAAAGCTGCTGCCACAGGCAGGGCGGCGTGAGCTAGTCCCATGTGGCTTCGCTACGCACCACGATGCACATTCTTGTGACATGCGGCACAGAGCGTAATCAGGTTCCACTCTGAGTCATCTCCGGTCTGGCTGCGATGTTGTTTATCCTTTTTGGGCCGTAAAACCACTCCGTTCAGGGAGTGGATATAAGGCTTGCCTTTTTGTTGAAGCTACAGCAAAATCTAACCTTAGCTGGATCTGACGACCCTCGCGGTCGGCTGTGACGGAGCTAGTCTCTGTCTAAAAACCAGGCGAATGCAGTAAAGCTACAAGTGGGCCCGGGCCAGGGCCTTCAGGCGCTAACGTAGGGAGATTAAGCCCATGCGTAGCCTGAGAAGGAATCCCCGCTCCTTTAGGGCGGGGAGGATGTCAAGTCG
>PKYX01000173.1 GCA_003132825.1 Acidobacteriaceae bacterium | reverse complement strand
CCGACTCCCCGGTCCGCAAACCGCCGGCCGCCACCACCGCCTCCGCCCGGTAGCGCTGGCTGCCGGTCACTTTGACCGAGACCAGGGTGAAGGCCGAATGCGCAGCCTCTTTGGGGGCTTGCCGGTGTGCGGTCTGGGCAGGAGCTGGAACGGCCAGCAGCAACAGCCACGCCGGGGACGATATCCAGAAAAGGGGATGGTTGGGGATCGTCANNCGACGGGGCCAGCGGAGTTTCCTCACCGTTTGCCAACGGCGGCATCGGCTGTCTTGATCTTTACCGCAATATCAATAAAGGCTAAAGCCGCGCGGCTGAGCGCCTTATCCTTGCGGAAGACCAGGGCTAAGTCGCGGCGGACCTGGGCATCGGCCAAGGGAATCAGAGACAGCACGCCGGCCCGGACATCCTCTTGCACATGAGAGCGCGCGATGAACCCCACTCCCACATCGGCCGCCACGAAGCGCTTGAGCAGCTCACTGGAATCGAGCTCCATGGCGTAACGAGGCTTGATTTTTCCCTCATGGAAGAGCGCCTCGAGGCCGTCCCGGGTATGGCCCGTCTTGGGCACGACCAAGGGGAACTTCGCCACTTCGGCGACCGAGGCTGACTTCATTTTGGCCAGGGGATGATGCGGCGGCGCAATAATGACCAGCTCGTCGCGGTGAATCAGCACCACCGTGAGCCGAACATCGTTCACCGGCAGGGAAATCACCCCGAAGTCCACCGAGTTGTCGATGATGGAATCCATGATGCGGCCGTAATGCGAACGCTGGATGTTCACCGCCACATCCGGATATTGCCTCTTAAACTCGGCAAAAACCTCGGGAAGAATGTGCAGGCAGGTGCCTTCGTTGGCGCCCACAATGATNNATCGAGACTTTTCCACCGGAGCGATCCAGCAACTTGGCGCCGACCTCTTCCTCGAGCAGCCGAATCTGCGATGAAATGGCGGGCTGCGTGCGGAAGCGTTTCTCCGCCGCGCGGGAGAAGCTGCTGAGCCGAGCGACTTCGAGAAAGGTTTCTAGCTGGTCAAAATCCATAGTTCGTGGTGGATCATTGGTCCGGGATGGCTCGCGGGGGCACCCACTCCTGTCCGTCGACGGAAACCGCGGAGGCGTAAAGCCAAATCAGTTGCCCGGCCAGCCCCGTTTTTATTCTGCCAAACGCTTCTGCACCCGCAAGGACGCTCGGCCGAAGCGTCGCTCTCGCAATAACTCTCGCTTATTGCCCCGATAAAAACAATCGATTTCCGCGCACCCAGGCAAACCTCTACACTTCCACTCGGTCGCTTATCGACGCGATAGATTGTAGCAGGCAAATAAGTTTCCCTGACCATCCCTCCATTAGTTTTCTCGTATTTACGGCCCGGGCAGGGATGCGGTATAACGTCAACGCCCGGGTAGAGCCCGGCAGCAAAGGAGCAATCCATGGCTGATCCGAAAAGTGTCCTGGAGTTCGCGAAAAAGAACGGAGTCAAGATGCTTGACCTCCGCTTCACCGACTTGCCGGGCCTTTGGCAACACGTTTCTTATCCCATCGACCAGTTGACCGAATCCTCCTTCGAAGAGGGCTTCGGCATGGACGGCTCGTCCATTCGGGGCTGGGCGGCCATTAACGAAAGCGATATGCTGCTGATCCCCGATCCGAGCACGCACCTGCTCGATCCTTTCACCGAAGCGGCCACCCTGGTGATGGTCTGCGACGTGATCGATCCGGTCACCAAGCAACGCTATGATCGCGATCCGCGCTACATTGCCAAAAAAGCCGAAATGTACCTCAGCTCGACGGGCGTGGCTGATACTGCCTACTTCGGAGCGGAGGCGGAATTTTTCATTTTTGACAATATCCGTTTCGATCAGCGAGAGCAGCACGGCTTTTACTTCATTGACGCCGAAGAAGGCCGCTGGAACTCGGGTCGTGAGACCAACAATCTGGGGTATCGTCCGCGTTACAAAGAGGGTTACTTTCCCGTGCCTCCCACCGACCACTACCAGGACCTGCGCAGTGAGATGGTCATGACCATGCAGAACTGCGGCATGGAAGTGGAGTGCCACCACCACGAAGTGGCCACCGGCGGCCAGACCGAAATTGATCTCAAGTTCGATTCCCTGGTCCGTTCCGCGGACAAGATGCTGCTCTACAAATACATCACCAAAAATGTGGCCAACCAGTACGGCAAGACCGTGACCTTCATGCCCAAGCCGATTTTCGGGGACAACGGCAGCGGCATGCATACCCACCAGTCGCTATGGAAGGCCGGAAAGCCACTTTTCGCCGGCGATGGCTATGCCGGAATGTCCCAGATGGCGCTGTGGTACATCGGCGGACTGATCAAGCACGGCCCGGCCTTGGCAGCCATCATCGCGCCCACCACAAACTCTTACAAGCGCCTGGTGCCGGGCTTCGAAGCTCCGGTGAACCTGGCTTACTCGCGGCGCAATCGCTCCGCAGCCTGCCGTATTCCCATGTATTCAGCTTCGCCCAAGGCGAAGCGGGTTGAGTTCCGCCCGCCCGACCCGAGTTGCAATCCATACATGGCGTTTGCCGCCATGATGATGGCTGGACTCGACGGCATCGAGAACAAGATCGATCCCGGCCAACCGCTCGACAAGGACATCTACGATCTCGGTCCTGAGGAACTGGCCAAGGTTCCATCCATGCCCGGCTCCCTCGAAGATGCCCTCGACCATCTCGAGAAGGATCACGCCTTCTTGCTTAAGGGCGATGTCTTCACCGAGGAATTGCTCAGCACCTACATCGACTACAAGCGGGTGAAGGAAGTGGATGCAGTTCGTCTGCGCCCTCATCCCTATGAGTTCGCGCTGTACTATGACATTTAGAAACAAGCCAGCGTAAGAAGTTGGGGGGCGTGTCTGGGAGCGGATCGGAGGCGGCGATCCCGGCTAAGTTTCCTGGCAAGGTCTTGCTTAGGTGGTTTGCTGCCAAGGATTAGTAGCTTCTTGCGAGCCGCAACCTGCCAGCAAATAGAGCAGGACGTTCATTTTTTGAACTCTTGCTTTGTGTCGAAAGCAACGAGCACCCACCTGCACGGGAACTCGTGCTGCGGTTTCTAACCGATTGTCCTACGCGTTCGGCGCCGCGCCGAAGCAGAGCCCCGGGTTAGTTCGCTGCGGGATTTCCTAGGGTTGAGGAATCTGTGGCATCTGAAACGGCACGCGGTCGCTTTTCACCGTGCTTCGGCCAGCAGCGCGGCCGCAAAATCGGCCAGTTCCAACTCCAACGCCCGTTCCTCCAGCCGTGCCTGTATGCTGGCCGGTAGCTGGTGCCACTGGGAGCTGGGCAGCCAGGCCGGCAGGCTCTTGTTGTATTCCCGGAGCGCGAGTTGCAGGTAGTGGTCCATTGTTCGACGGGCCGCTGCCGTGCGGGCCCGGCATAGCGTTTTGCCGCCCCTTGCGATGCCAAGGTGTTCGCGGCTCTGACTTGGATGCCGTCGACCATGGTGCGGTTGCCGTCGGCCACCTCTTTGCCTGCGCCCTGACCTAAGGAGTTCACCCAGGACCGCGCATGTAGGCCCAATTCGGCGCAACGAATCGCCGCTTCCGGGCCAGGTCCGGGCCGTGAGCACCTTTTTGCCCGGCTGGAGCCGGGCGTCTGCCGACACGACGGGTGAAGCTTTGCGGGGCTCGACGAGGGACCGCGGCAACCCTCCGGCGCAGGCGCAAGGGCCAGACCGGGAGCGCATGGTTCAGTCCTCTAACGCCTATTCCAGATTACGAAGGGGGATGTTCTTCTGAGGGTCCCCACAGTGAGCTGCGGCCGATATGATTGGGTGATGTCTAGAGCAACATCGTCCGAGCCGAGATCGCCAACTCATGTCGCCGTTTCGCCTCCTCTCGCGAAGGCGATCACCGAGTTGCAGAGGGTGCAGAAAGTGCTTCTCCGCGGCGAAGATTTGGATCCCCACATCCTGGCCGATTTTCGGGAGGCCCTCAATCGCGTTCGGAACGCCGCCTGGTCGGCGCAACAATATCTGGCGTCGAAGGCCACGGACCAAGACTCAACCAGTGTGCTTGCCATCTTGGCCGGAGAACGGGTGCGTGCTGCCTACCAGCTTTGCCAGACCATCCGGGAAGACCTGAAAAGCCCCGAGGTAAAGTTTCAAAAGCGTCAGCTGATCCAGCTCCATCTCGCCGCCAAAGCGCTGACCGAGCAACTGGGTGAGGTGGTCGGCAAGCTGGAATCGGACCGCTCACATTCCCGCGCCGCAAGCCGAACTACGGGCACGCCTGCCGTTTGACCCGATATCCAATCTAGAGATGGACTGGTTTTGGGGAGGCACGCCGCGAGATTGTCCGGGGCCGACGGTCGCAGCCCTGTTTCTCTCGATCCGCGGTGAGCATTGCATAAGCGTTTCCTGAGAAGCGCGCGTAGTTGTGGAGGGCAAAGCATAAGCTTTAGAGGCCAACGGGCGAAAAATCGCCAAATCCCTCATCGACCGGTTCCTAGCGACAGGGACTTAATCATGAAAACAATCTGAGGTTGCCGAGTGGAATCGAGCCGGCATGTTCAGTTCCGCGGGGGTGTTACCAACCGATAATCACCGCAGCCACAGACATCGATAAACTTCAAGTCCATATCCTTCTCGTATCCCGGGATCGACCGGTAGTGCCATAGCTCTGTGGGCTTTCCAAAATCGTCGATCAGGCGGGCCGGCTGAATCTTGATCCCATCGGGCGGGCCATACACAATGTAGATTCGCCCGCGATCTGTCTCCCAGCCCGGAATTTCGGCCGCAAAGTGCGTGTTCGCATACGCAATGCGCCGATAATGCTCTTCTTTGTATTCGTTTTCAGTCGTATTCGGGGTTGGATCGCGACGCAGCCAGAATTTTTCCACGAACTGATCGCGGTCTGCGTTATTGGACAGCCGAGTGAAGACGGCTCGCTCATCCGAGGTGATAATCCAGCGGACATCTTGATCCAACCATCGCTGGTACTGTAACGGTAGGTTATTCGAGACTTTGCTGCTGCCGCCTGGCCGTTCGCTGTTATAGGGCTGAGCCTGCGCCAGGATGCAGAGTCCGAGTCCGACCAAGGCAGCCGGCAAAAGACTGGACCCTTTAATCTTGGAACCCGCCATAAACAAAGGGCCTCCTTACATAGAGGAATTCCGAACAGAAGCAGTTTATACCTTCACCGTAGAGTCACTGTCGCGAATCACAATATGGCGTAGTGAAGTTTCCGTGCCTGAAAAGATATTCGCCGAGCCCTTTTGGGGCGTGGCTGGAACGCTCATGCGTTGGCCGTAGGAGCCGACGTTTCTGAACCACGATACCGGTTGCAAAATCGCATTTTGCGTCGGGTAAGGGCGGTTTCTGGAATGGCGTTTGCTGCCGGATTCGAGGTAGACTCCGCCGAATGAACAGGAGCCCTCGACCGATTTGTGCTCTTCTCTATCCAACCCGATCAGGAAGGACAAGAACAGTACCAGAAGAATCTTTACGCCTTCGNNAAGATCGAATGCGGAAGCTCGAACCGCGAGGAATCGAACCGCGACAATCGAATCGAGAGGCTCGAGTGTTACACTTTCTGCCCGCAACAAACGCGGGTAAGATTGGGTAACTCTTGGCGTTCGTTCCAAGCTGGTAGCCGCGATACGCCGAGTTGCCGGACGAACGACGACATCAGTGGGACGACTGCCCTAGATCGAGTTGGGCCAACGGAGGATCTTTCATGCGTGTGCTCGTGATCTCGCTTGTGCTACTGACTTGGTGGACGCTCCCGGGCGTTGCCCAAGATGCTTCGCCTTCTGAACCCACCACCGCGGCCTGTTCGTTCGACGATGGTAAGGAGATGAGCGTCCGCTACACCAAGGCGCCGGACCGACGTGGGGAAGAGATGCACGATGGAAAACTCTGGGAGGCCGGTGGCTCTCCCATGCTTCTATTTACCCAGACCGGGCTCACGCTCGGCCACGCCGACCTTCCGCCCGGCGCCTATAGCATGTATGTCATTCCCAAGAAAAAAACCTGGACTCTGGTGGTCAGCAGCAACGTCAGTAGTGCCGGGAAGTATGACGAGAAGCAAGACCTAGTGCGCGAAGCGATGGAACTGGGTGAACTCTCGCATACTGCAGAAGAGCCTGAGGTAGCGTTCGGAAAGATCGGGCCCAAGCAGTGCAGCATGAACGTGTACTACGGAAAACAGGGCGCCTGGACAACCTTCGAGGAAAAGTGAGACCCAGTCTGCCGGCCAACCGTCGAGCGCCAGCCGGAAATCAATGATCTGCGGGAGTTTTGCGGTCGAGTTTTTGCAGGCAACCGTCGGTCTCCCGCTTGCAACTAAGTATTTAGTTGATATTCTGGGCCGGGGTGTTATAAAAAGGCACCAAGGGGAGGGAAGCGGGTTTGCCACGCAATCGATCTTTAACCCTCACACAAGCCGAGCTTCGCCTGATGAATGTGCTCTGGCAGAAAGGCCGAGGAACGGTGCATGAAGTCCTCGAGGCTCTTCCAGAGAGGCCGGCGCTCGCCTACAACTCCGTGTTGACGACCATTCGAGTTCTTGAAAAGAAGGGCTANNGTGCTGAATATTCTCGAAGATCAGACGATTGACGCGGACGAACTCAAGCGCCTACGGCAGCTGCTCGAAGGGAGGCGGTGAAGATCGCATGCTCGCCATCCCCGAGCTCGCTGCGATTGCCCGCATCTCGGCGGAGCGGATCGTGTACTCGCTGGTCGAAGGCACGCTGGTCGCCGCTTTTGCCAGTTGCCTAATTCCCGTGCTCCGCGGCCGCAATGCGGGCACTCGCTTCGCGGTTTGGTTTTCCGCCATGGTTTCGATTGCGCTGTTGCCCTTGCTGGGCGGCGTCTGGGGATCGAGCGCCGCAGCGGCCGCGCGCGGCGCACTTGCTGCGCGCTCCGCCATCACCCTGCCGGGTTCCTGGGCGCTCTATCTTTTTGGCGGCTGGGCGGCGCTGGCTGCTCTGGCTCTGGTCCGCCTCGGAGCCGGCTTGCTCGAAGTCCGCGCGTTGCGTAAGAGCTGCGTAGAAATCGACCTCAACCGCCTGGACCCAGTCTTGCGCGAAACCCTCCGGCGTTACCAGACCAGCCGTCCCGTCGCGCTTTGCGTCTCCGACCGAGTACACGCTCCGACCGCCATCGGCCTCAGACGTCCGGCCGTGGTCATGCCGGACTGGTTGTTCGAAGAACTGGCGCCGACGGAGCTGCACCAGGTGCTCGTGCACGAACTGGCACATCTCGGTCGCTGGGACGATTGGACCAATCTGGTCCAGAAGGTCGTCAAGGCGCTGTTGTTCTTCCATCCCGCGGTGTGGTGGATTGAGCAAAAGATTTCTCTCGAGCGGGAAATGGCGTGCGACGACGCGGTGCTGGCAGAAACTCGAAGCCCGCGGGCCTATGCCGAGTGCCTGACCCGCCTGGCCGAAAGGAGCTTCTTGCGCCGCAGCATGGCTCTCGCGCAGGCGGCCGTGGGCCGGGTTCGGCAGACCTCCTTGCGGGTGGCGAAGATCTTGGATGTAAACCGTCCGCGGACCACCACCCGGGTGTGGAAGC
>PKYX01000548.1:7207-15981 GCA_003132825.1 Acidobacteriaceae bacterium | reverse complement strand
ATCCGCCGCCTCCAATTTTTCCGATGAGGCAACCGCCCTTCACCATCACGTCCCCCCGGCTGTCGCGGCTCCTCGCGAGGCTCAGGGCCGCTCCACATTGGCAGCCTCCGGGGGTTTCGATGAAACCACTCCCGCGCCTTCCCGCACCGCATAGAAACGGTCGGCAGACAGATTGGTCAGGGTCTCCACCCTACCATCCGGCCAGAAGACGACTGCCTTATCAACCCGTTCATGCTTACCCAGCCCAAAAT
Organism: Acidobacteriaceae bacterium; assembly: GCA_003132825.1. Classification (GTDB taxonomy): domain Bacteria; phylum Acidobacteriota; class Terriglobia; order Terriglobales; family Acidobacteriaceae; genus PALSA-270. The sequence continues at coordinate 15,730 of PKYX01000548.1, read as the reverse complement.
GGATGCGGAGGTCGTTCTGCGACAGGTAGCTGCCGCCGCTGATCACTTCGCTTGACTGCACCAGGTCGCCGGCTACTGCTCGCACGCGAGCGTTCAAAGCCAAACGATTGCTCTTGACCCCCTCCAGCTGAAAGCTGATCCAGTGATTCCGCGGGCCGCCCTCGGGACGCAGAATCATCGGCCTGCCTACCAGATTCTCCACCACCGCTTCGAGCTTGCCATCGTTGAAGAGGTCGCCCACTGCCAGTCCACGGCTGACCTGCGGAGCTTCGATGGCCGCTCCAGCCAGCTTGCTAATGTCGGCAAACGTTCCATCCCGCTGATTCAAAAACAGCAGCTTGGGCTCAAAGTACTTGAGCCTGGAATGAAGGCTGTCGACCTGGGGATATACATGTCCGTTGACCAGGAAAAAATCCTCCCAGCCATCGTTGTTGAAATCGACAAACGCATCTCCCCACCCCACATATCCTCGGGTGCCCTTCGCAATTCCCGAAGCAATCGAGATATCAGTAAAAGTCAGGTCCCCGTTATTGCGATAGAGGGCGGCATACTCGTTGTCAAAGTGCGAAATCAACAGCGACATGCTCCCGGTATGCAGAAAGTCGCCCAAGGCTACTCCCATATTGGCCTGGGCAGCGCCATCGGCGTCGAGCGCCACGCCGGAAGAAAAACCGACATCCACGAATTTTCCTGCGCCATCCCCCTGATAAAGATAGTTCGGCTGGCCGTCGTTTGTGACCAGAAGATCCAGTTTGCCGTCATGGTCAAAGTCCGACCAGATCGCCGTCAGGCCATAGCGGTGCTCCGGATCACCCACGCCAGATTTCTGGGAAACATCGCTAAAGGTTCCATCCCGGTTGTTGTGGTACAGATTGTCTGGAGATCCCTTCAGGCCGCGCGGGCCGCATTGCACATCGATGCCCAGGTATTTGCAGGTGTCGCTCGAACCGAATGCCGCCATATCGTTCAAGCGAAAATCCACATAGTGCGAGATGAAGAGGTCGTCCCAGCCGTCGCCGTCATAATCTCCAAAGGCCGCTCCCGTGGCCCACTCGGTGTCGCCACTCAGCCCGGCGCTTTTGGTCACGTCGGTAAAGGTGCCGTCGCCATTGTTGCGATAGAGCACCACCCCACCAAAACAGGTCACCAGCAGGTCAGGCCACCCGTCGTTGTTGTAGTCCCCTACCATCGCCCCCATGGCCCAGCAGGGATATCCCACGCCGGCCTTGTCCGTTACGTCCGTAAATGTCCCATCGCGATTGTTGTGATAGAGGGCGCTGCGTGCCTTCCTGCCGTGCAGAGCCATATCCACGCTCTGGGCGTTGGTGAAATAAATGTCAGGCCAGCCATCGCGGTCATAATCGATCAGCGCCACGCCTCCGCTCATCGATTCCACAATGAATTTCTGTTCAGGGCTGGAAAGATGTTCGAACTGAATGCCGGTCGAAGCGGTAATGTCCACCAACTCCGGATAGCTCCCGGCCGGCCCGTTCGCAGTTCTGTCGGCCAGTCCCTCTGCACTTTCATGCTGCGCCTCCGCCTGTTGCGGATAGGAAGATTGCGCTTGTCCGGTCCCCGAGGGAATCAGACATAGGATAAGGAGCCCCGCGCCGGGGCTGACCAATGCGGCTAGAAGATTCGGCATGACGATGGCGGGAGCGGCGGTTCGCGGTTTGAGACTATTTCTCATCTGTGGCCTGGTATCCCATGCCAGCGAGAACGCCACGCATGTAGGCGAAGCTGCTGGCGACACCCGGCAACGGATCATCTGCGTGCACCTCGTATTCGAGATCCACGAACCCCGTGTACTTGGTCGAGATCAGAGCTTCGAAGATCGCACGCACCGGCATCCCGCCCTCTCCGACCGCGACTTGGCTTTCCTTGCTCCGAAAATCTGTTAGATCCTTCATATGCACGTTAAAGAGCCGTGATCCGACGGCGTGGATGGCCAGCAACACATCGGTACCAGCGCGCACCGTGTGCCCCACATCGATGCAGCATCCAATGCGGGGGTCCATGTTCCTGATGTCTTTCAGAATGTCCAGCGGCGAAGCCCATTGCTTGTCCTCTGGGCCGTGATTGTGGATCGCGATACGGATGTCATATTGCTTCACAAATGTCTCGATCCGCGGCAGAGTCTCAAGCGATGGGTCGCCGGCAACAATCACGGGAATGCCCGCTCGCTTGCAATACTCGAACTTGCCGTGGATGTCTTCCTCTTCATTCTTTGCGAAGTAGATCACCCCGGTCGCATGGAGCCGGATGCCGGCGGCGGCGTAGTCGGACAGCGCCTTGGCCTCCTCTTGCGGGTCGAACGGCAGATGATCCTTCACATCTTTCGGGTTGAGCGCGGTGAGGTTCAGCTGCTTCATGAAACCGATCAGCTGCGACCGGCTAAAGTTGCGGAACGTGTAGCTGGCGAGTCCGAGCTGCACGGGTAACGCCGTATCGTTCGCGGACGGAGTCTCGGCCGAGGCGGAGGGAGAATGGGCTGAAACAAAGGAGGCTGCTGCAGCCAGTGCACTCGAACGCACAAAGTTACGACGGGAGATGGTTTCCATCGAGCAGATGCCCCCTGTTCTTCTTGATATTGCCTTCTCAACGTGCTCTTCGCAACAAAGCCCGGCACCTTTCAAGAACGACGCTAGCACAGGCTAGACCTGAGAGGTCCAAACCTTTTCGCATTCGCGGCATCAAATCGGCGTGGCCGGGTGGGTCATTCAGGATCATATTCGGACCCTTTATCAACCCGGTTCCGAGTTCGAAGGCGGGTTCGAAATGATATTCAACGGGCAGTTGAGAACAGGGCCGAACTCGCCCAAAGGGCGGAAAGTGATCCAAAAAGCCGCTGCGAAGCGGAAAGCCGTCATGGTTGCCGACCAGCCGATGTCCGAAAGAACGCGATCGCTGTTTCAGCAAACTGAGCCGCTGCGTCGAGGAAGACCGGCCCGCGGCCGCCGCCTGTCACGACCCAAAGGCACGATGTCGATCGGGAGTAGCCCGCACTTTGAGGCTCCTGTCCAGAGGCTCTCACCGTTTACCAGCCGACCTCGATTATTCGCCGGTATGGCTATGGCAGTATGCTCTGCACCGCACCCCGCGCCAGAAGAACACAAGTGGGAGTTACTTCTTCGCGAAGTTTTCTCAAACCCCACGAACAATAAAGATAGCTGGCACAAAAATCTGTGAGCAATACCGAAAATCCTGTACCCGAGAGCCGGCGGGAATCACCATTCTGTTCCGAGCAGGGATCGGCTACTCTGCACTCCCCACACTCGATGAAATGTTGGGCGGATCTGGAGTTGGCCCCCTAGAATAGATGGACCTCAAGCGGGTAAATTTGAGTTACCAGTCGGACTTTCATGATGCCCAGACCAGGATGCCCTCCCCGGAGAAGAGAAATGAAGCGTACTCTTGGCGCCGTGATTTCGCTCCTAACTTGCCTGTCATTTGGTCAAGAACCGAACCTGCAGCCGAGGGAGGCCCCACCCCGGACGCGGACCGACAGTGTCCAGGAAGTGCTGCATGGCGTGACCGTCACCGACCCCTACCGATGGCTGGAAGATCAAAACAGTCCAGAAACGCGAGCCTGGATCCAGGAGGAGAATTCCTACACCCATTCGTTTCTGGACCGGTGGCCGGGGCGGCAAAGGGTGGAGAAGCGATTCAACGAATTGGAAAGAGTGGAGAGCATCCACTCGCCTTTTGAGCGAAACGGTCGCTATTTCTACCGCAAGCGCTTAGCGGACCAAGAGCTTTACGCCATCTATGTGCGCCAAGGTGATACCGGACGGGAAGTACTGCTGATCGATCCGCAACCGATGAGCCCGGACCATTCCACAAACGTCGACATCTTCGACGTATCGAAAGACGGCCGGGTTCTCGCCTATCTAATCCGTGCGGGAGGGAAGGATGAGACCGCAGTGCATTTGTTCGATGTCGATGCGCGCCGCGACTTGGCGGACAGTTTGCCCGAGAAGGTCTATTTTGACTTGTCGTTCCTGCCCGATGGCAGCGGCCTTTACTACTCCTTGATGGCTGATGATGGGCCGCGTGTTCGGTTTCACAAAATGGGGACCGATGCTGCCACCGATCTGGAGGTGTTCGGCAAGGGATACACCAAGGAGGCGGCGGTCGTGGGCGATCCTTCTGAAGATGGCCGCCATTTGATCATTCAGGTGTTGCATGGCTCGGCCGCCGACAAGACCGAGATCTGGTTGCAGGACCTGACCAAGAAGGGACCAATCGAGCCTCTGGTGAAGGATCTCGACTCCAGATTTTTCGCCTATGCCGGCGGCGATCAGTTGTTCCTGCACACAAACTGGAAGGCCCCGCATGGACGGGTGCTAGCTGTCGATTTCGCGAGTCCAGCACGCGATCGGTGGCGCGAGGTCGTCCCCGAAAGCGACACGGCGATCGACAATGTGGCACTCGCCGGAGGAAAGATTCTGGTCACCTATGTTCGGAATGTGAGCTCTGAGGTAAGAGTCTTCCGGCCCGACGGAAAGCTCATGGGCGAGATGTCGTTTCCGGCTCTTGGGTCAGTTTATGATACGCAAACGAAGTGGGAGAATCGCGACGCCTTTATCCGCTATTCCTCCTTCGCCATCCCGCCCACGATCTATCGATATGACACCGGCACCGCCAAGCAGTCGGTGTGGGCGCAGGTCAAGGCCCCGGTAGACAGCTCAAAGTTTGAACTGCAACAAGTCTGGTTTGCGTCCAAGGACGGCACCAAAATTCCGATGTTTCTGCTTCACGCAAAGGGTATGCAGCTAGACGGGTCCAGTCCAGCCTTGTTGACAGGGTATGGCGGATTCACGGTGAACAACACGCCCGATTTTGATCCCGACGCCATCGTATGGGTGGAGCGAGGAGGCGTCTATGCGCTGGCCAATCTGCGCGGCGGTGGCGAGTTCGGCGAGGCGTGGCACCTGGCCGGGATGAGAGACAAGAAACAGAACGTATTCGATGATTTCATCGCCGCTTCGGAATGGCTAATCCAGAACAAATATACCCAGCCTTCGAAGCTTGCCATACTCGGCGGCAGCAACGGGGGGTTGCTGGTGGGAGCGGCGCTGACCCAGCGCCCGGAATTGTACCAGGCTGTTGTCTGCTGGCATCCTCTGCTTGATATGTTGCGCTATGACAAGTTTATGGAGGCGCAGTTTTGGGTTTCCGAATATGGATCGGCGGACGATGCCGAGCAGTTCAAGTGGCTCTATGCCTATTCGCCCTACCAGCACGTTAAACCGGGGATCAAGTATCCGGCAGTGCTGTTCATGACAGGAGATGGAGACACCCGCGTAGCACCGCTCCACGCGCGGAAAATGGCCGCACTGCTACAAGCCAGCACCGCCTCCGATCGGCCCATACTTCTGCGCTATGAGCTCACCGCGGGACACTCGGCCGGTCGATCGGTCACGCAAGACATTGGCGATTCGACGGATGAGCTGAGTTTTCTGTTCTGGCAGTTGGGCGTGGCTCCCTAAGCATGCAGCAGCAATTGCACACATTCCGGCGTAAGTCATTTTGATGCCCTCAAAATCCGCCGACTGGCGCAGTGGATCGTTGCCGACACAACGACTCTGACACATCACTTTCCCGAACCATCCAAAGAACCCTTCCAGGCTCCAAAAAGGCGAACTCACCAGCCCACCAACCTAGGTAACTCTTGATCCCGCCGGAACTAACCTCGCCTGAGCTTTTTTGAACAGAATTCGAGATTTCCGCAATGGGAGAGTCGAAAGTGAAAGACCCACAAAGAGATGCCCAAGGTTTCCTATCCAACCTTACCTGGCACGCGGTGACAGGCGCTGGATACAAGGTTGGAAAACGCGCAAAGCCACAGTTGGGATATCGCCGTGGCTATATGGACCACCGTGGCCCGGAGAGCCAATTTCTACATGACACAACTAGGGTCTGATTCTCGGCATGACGTTCCAAATCAACTAAGGATTATTTCACGAGAATGAGGGACGTCAGGACGTTTATGGCTAACAGGACTAAGACGTATTGCGGCGCGAAAGACGCCACCAGGGCAATGATGGCACTCTTCGTGCTTGCGTTTGGGACGGTCGCGGCGGCCGCGCAACAGACCGACACCTTCCCTTCCAGCTCAACGATCGTGGTGACTGACAAAGGCGCGGTCCGCGGGATCATTGATGACGGCGTCCGCGAATTCAAGGGAATTCCCTACGCGGCCTCTCCCACCGGCAAATTACGCTGGGAATCGCCCCAGCCACGCTCGCCATGGAAGGGGACGCTCGATGCGACGCGTTTCCGGAGCGGGTGTCCGCAAGTTGCACGCTACGGCCTTACAGAAGCCGGCTACGATGAAGATTGCCTCTTCGTCAACGTCACGGCACCCTATGACGAAGGGCAGCCGACGGCTAGGAAACGTCCCGTCATTGTATGGATTTATGGCGGTGCCTTCGTTGGTGGATCGAGCGCGCTCTATCCGCTGACTTATATGGCCATCGCTGGCGATGTGGTCGTCGTATCGTTTAACTATCGCCTCGGCGTCTTCGGCTTCATGGCCCATCCAGCTTTCAATGCAGGCTCTAATGGAAATTATGCCCTCGAAGATCAGCGGGAAGTACTGCGATGGGTCCAACAGAACATCTCGGCATTCGGCGGCGATCCGGGCAATGTGACGATTGCAGGGGAGTCGGCGGGCGCCGCTTCCGTCTGCATGCATATTCTCGCCCCTCTAGAGACCACGGGCTTATTCCAAAAGGCAATCATACAGAGTGCGGGCTGCGTGCAGCACTTGCGCACTGTGCAGGAAAGCGATCAGATCGGGCTCAAGGTCGCTGCTCGGGCCGGCTGCGGCGATCAGGCAAACGCACTATCATGCCTGCGCGGCAAATCGGTGAAGGATTTGCTCGAAGCGGCGGCGCAAGTTTCCGACGGCGACGTGATGACCTACGCGCCAAGCGTCGGAAATAGGGCCGTGCCCCTGCAGGGTACCGAAGCCATGGCTTTGGGCAAGTTCGTGCAGGTCCCGATGATCAACGGCGGCAACCGCGACGAACTGCGGCTCTATGTCGCTTATGATATTCAGGCAGGGCACCCTATCACCAATGACAATTATCTCGCCCACCTTCAGGGAGTCTATGGAGACAAAGCCGCGATTGTCGAGGCGGAATATCCTCTTCGAGACTTTTCCTCCGCACCGTCGGCCCTCGGCACCGTTATATCGGATTACACGCAAAACAATGGTCTGAACAATTGCGTCTATTTGCAGACGGCCCAGGCGGCGGCCAAGTTCGTTGCCGTGTATGAATATGAATTTGCCGACCGCGGTGCCCCACCGGTTACCACCAATCCCGGATTCGAGATGGGCGCAGTACACTCAGCCGAACTCCCCTACCAGTTCCCACATTTCTCGAACACCACCACTCTTGACGGGCCAGACCTCGCACCGCCTTCGCGCACGCTCGCGATCCAAATGATGGCCTATTGGACCAGCTTTGCCCGGACCGGCAGACCTGAGGCTCCCGATTCCCCGTCCTGGATGCCCTTTAAGTCCGGCACCGATGTGATGAGGTTTGAACCCGGCAGGGTGGGCGGTCTTCGATGCCAATGCTGAGCATCACTGCGGCTTTTGGCAGAAGCTCTACCCAGCCACGCTGCGACCCTAGATGACCCGAGGGTCTGCGGATTTTGAGTCCACAGTTGGGTTCTGAGCCGTCAGCACAATTCTCTGCTTTGCTTGATTCTTCACCCGCTTACAAGCACGCCGATTCGTCCCGTCATGACTCGATCTGCCGCGTTTTGAAGATGGCACTACTACAGTCCTACTGCAGTGGCCGAGCAACTGGAGGCTCGCTGCCCCCAGCTTGGCACGGCAGAGGTCGGAAGTTCTCCGCAGCAACGTGCGAGTCCGCGCACTTTACTTCGCGTCATCGATCCTGGTCTCACTTGCGGTGGGAACCTTCACTTCTGTGATGTGAATGGAATCGTTGTCAGGGTAGACGTAAGCCGTCGCGCGCACGTAGTGGCCTTCGTGACCCTCAAGGATCTCTGGATTGTCCACAATCCAGACTCTTCGGTCGGTGACGAACCTCAATTGGTTGCCACCTTCCTCAACTGTTCCCATGATGATTGTCAGCCGAGCCCCCGCGGCCGCCTGAGTCCTCCGTGGCGCCTGATTGGCAGCGTCCTGGGAGAGAGCGTCGGTGACGCTAAGGCAAAAGCACAGAGAGAGAACAGCCAATAAAAGCGTTCTCATGGCAGGAACCTCCGTTCCAAGCGATCAATGCTCGGGCACTTTGTAAGCTTGGGAAGGCGGACTTATGCCGCCTTCCCAAGGCAAAAAAGCTCACCGTGCTAGGCTGCTGCGTGACCGGCGATCTTGTGGAAGGTCGAGTTGACAACGTCAGAGGTTTGAACCTTGGGCGTGCCCTCAATAAGCCTTGCCATCGTCTTCAACACTTGCGGATAGATGTTGGTGTTGTAAGCGTCGGCATCGGCTTTGTTTGCCCACAGACTGATTGCTGTCAGGTCAACTCCGCCGGG
>PKYX01000548.1:0-7191 GCA_003132825.1 Acidobacteriaceae bacterium | reverse complement strand
TTGGATTTCAGATGAATCGAGACATTGCGTGCAAACATATTCAACCTCCTAAAGGTTGTAGTGGCTAAGAGGAGAGAGAGCTTCAGATGGGCTGACTTAGTTTCAGGGAACCTGAAAGAGGAGAAGGATGCCTCACTCGATTCAACTGGTGCATTTGAGTGGCCTTCTCCATCTCGACGCACAACTTATTGTATCGATAGGCCAGAAAGCAGATCCGGCAATGCTGAGTCTGGGGTCCATCGTGTACTTTTGGCGGAAGCAAGCACAAACGGGACGCTTTAGACCATTCCGATTGCCGCCATCGCAACCCGAGTAAGTCTCCGTCCTCGGCGATTTGGATTGCGCAAATGACTGCTCCAGTAGGTGATGGGCGTGTCCGGACGTCCAGTCCTGCAAGATTTCGGGGTCTTGGGACAAAACGTGCCCTCAATTCGCCACAAGAACTAGCCTATTTTTGAAGCCCTCTTGCGGTCTGTCATGCGCGGAAAAGCTAGTTCTGACCGTCACTTGAAGTGGCATCCCTTCTCAAGGTGTCTCGTTCGCGGATTTATTCCATGACCCGTGTCCGTAAACAGGTTCGTCGGAACGACCCTCTGCCGACTCCGAGAAGCAAAGGCAATCTTCCGTTTATTACGGAGTCAGATTTAGACATGGCTCAATCGGCTAGGGGGTGTGCAATGATTGCTGCTGCTCCTTCTCCCACCGTCATACATCACCCGGGTTTTGATCTGGCCGGCTTCGTCCCAAAATGCGCCACCGCCGGTTGGGCGGTGCCGGCGATCTCAGGACCGAAGACCCAAGATGATCCACCCCGCCTGCCCCGCGTGGAATCTCGCCGGTGATCTTCCGGCAGAATGAGCACTATGGCTCAGACGCGGCAATGTCTAAAGACGTAGCGTTAGGGATGGCAGGCGGAATCGTTCCGGCGGTCGCAAGTTCGGAATGCAGCTTGTCGCGGTTCGATGGCGCGCTAGAAATATAAATGAAGGAAGGGTGTTTACCATGGAAACTGTGACCGGAGTGTTTCGTTCGCGAGTGGATGCGGAACGCGTCATGACCCAGATGCGTTCACTCGGGATCTCCGAAGATAAGATCACGCTTTTGACTCCAGGCAAGACGGAGAAGAATTTGCAGTCAGTTCCCAGTGTCAGCGCGGAACAGCCGGGCATGGGGAAAGCGATGGGCGCCGTGGTCGGAGCGGCTGCGGGATTGTCGGGAGGGGCGCTCGTAGCCGCGCTTATCCCCGGCGTGGGGACCATCACGGCCATTGGATTGCTTGGCGCCGCCGTCCTGGCAGCGGCTGGCGGGAGTATTGGTGCGGTCGCTGGCGGAAAGCTGGAGAATTCCATGACCGAGGGATTGCCTGAGGACGAATTGTTTGTCTATGAAGACGCACTCCGCAAAGGGCGCAGCGTGGTGGTGGCACTTTCCGATGATGAAGCGGCGGCTTCGCGCCTCCGTGAGTTGTTAAGCGTCGAAGGGGCGGAATCGGTCGATGCGGCCCGCGAACAGTGGTGGATCGGATTGCGTAGCGCCGAGCGCGAGCACTATTCGGCTCTGGGCAGAAACTTCGATGGTGACGAAAAATTCTATCGGCTCGGCTTCGAGTCCGCGCTGCACGCCCGGACGCGCTGTAAGGAATACGATCAAGTGTTGGCGGAGATGGGGGTCAAGCTCGAAGAAGTCCAGCAGCAATATCCGAATGCGAGCGTGGAAGAACCGTTCACCAAAGGGTATGAGCGCGGGCGGGATTACTATCAGCAAATCTGCGATAAATCTAAGGCGGCTTGAAGCGCGGGCCGGCGCTCCCCCGAAAACGACCAGCCTAAGTCAACCTTTGACGGAGCACCCGCATTCACGTCCGGAAAACACTCAGGGGCGGCCGGGACACCTCAACCTGCTGAGGTCCTCTTCAACCAAGCGAAGTTCTTAAGTATCAGCCGCTTTCCTCGAAACCGTTTTCCGTGGGGACTTGGCGAACGTGGCCTCCTCGGAGTTGGCCTCCTGTCTGTTGCTTCCTTCAGTATCCCTTCGAATTCTTGCTGAAATTCGGAGTCGCTCTTCTGCGGATCGCGCGAGTGCAGGAGGCAGACCGGTTCCGATCCGCGCCGCTTGCAGGGCGTGACGGTCTATCGCAGCAATATGGAGCTACCGTTTGGGCCGCAGTTTGTGGCGGATGTGGTGAACCGCACGCACGTGGCGCAGGACCAGACGCAATGCCTGCTGGCGGCGGAGTTGGTGATCAAGGCGCAGGCGGGGGCGAAGGTGGTGAAGCTGGAGGCGTAGTGGCGGGCTAGCTGCGAGTTATTGCGCGGCGAGGAAGGGCTGTAGGGCGCTGGTGAAGGCGGTGGGGCTGTCGAGCCAGGAGAAGTGACCGGCGCGCTCGAGGATGATGAGCTTTGCGCTGGGGATGGCGTCGCGGGTTTCGGAGGCCATCTCGGGGTCGAGCGGGTCCTGGCGGCCCTGCACGATGAGTGTGGGGATGTGGAGTTTGGCGAGGCCGTTGGTGAGGTCGAAGCTGGGGTTCGCGTTTTGGAGAAGCTGGGTGGTGAGGGCGTGGCAGGTCTCGGGTGTCATGGTGAGCGCGAATTTGGCTGCGGCGTCGCGGTCGTAGAAGTCGGCCGCGAAGAGGAGGCGGATTTCGGCGGCCATCTTGGCATCGGGCGACTGATGAGTGGAGTCGATGGCGGCGACCTGCTTCTGGACCTCCGGGGAGAGACGGACGGAGACGTTGTCCATCATGCGGCCGAGGGTGGCGGAACGCGGCGGAACGGTGCCGAGAAGGATAAGCGCCTGGGTATGGTCTGGGTGCTCGATGGCATAGCGCATCGCGGTGAGCGCGCCGGCGGAGTGGCCGAGGACGATCCACTGCTTGTAGCCGAGCGAGATGCGCAGGGCTTCGAGATCGGAGAGGTAGAGCTCCGGGGTGATGGTGGTGGCGTCGAGCGTGGCGGGCATGGAACCGGTGGTGCCGCGCTGGTCGAGCAGGATGGCGGTGTTGTGGCGCGCGACGATGTCGGCGACCGGCTGCATGTAGGCTGCGTCCATGCCGGGGCCGCCGGAGAGGATGACAACAGGCGTGCCTTTGCCGGCGATGGTGTAGTGGAGCGTGAGGCCGGCGTTCTGGAAGGATGCGGTTTGTTGCGCGGGGGTCGCGAGGCAGGACGAGGCGACCGCCAGGATTGCGAGCGTTGAGCGAAGTATCGATGTGGCGCACCGCCACGGCCGCCCAGGGAATACATACTTCGGCAGGATCAGAAGAAGCAGCGCGATGCTATTCAGGGATTGCCACAGGGGACGGCCGCGAAAGTTCGTGTTTGCCAGAGTCATAGAATTTTCCTTCCTCTCGATGATTGCACTTCGGGTTTCTGGGGCCGCAGTAGTTTTCGTCAGCAAAGCGGCCTGACAATTGTCATTGATCACGCATCGTCAAAGATCTCCTCGATAGGCTTGCCGAAGAGCCTTGCGATCCGGAACGCCAGCGGCAGCGACGGGTCATACTTCCCTGTCTCGATCGCATTGACGCTCTGGCGTGAGACCTCCAGCTTCTCCGCCGGGTTCGCCTGCGACCATCCGAGTTCGGCGCGCAGTACACGGAGGCGGTTATTCATCGGCGGGCACCGGGGTGGCGATACGATAGGAGATCTTCGCCAACACCATCATGATGACGAAGATGAAGAAATCCGCGAATGGGAACATCTGCCCCTTCCAGCCGAAGATGCGCAGGTAGCCGGAGAACAAATTGACGGTGACGGCGCCGGCGGTGCCCCAGAGCAGGTAGCGGACGGCGAGGTCGCTCGTAGCCGTCGCGCTCCTCGTGCAGGTAGCGGCCCAGCAGGGCGACGAAGACCACCACCGGCAGGACCGGCATGGCGGCGAGTAGCCAAAGGGTGACGCCGGACGGATGCAGGTGGTCGACGAGGTAGTCCGCGGTACCGAACAACACAAAGTCGCCGAGCCATACGCTCAGACTCGATTTGAGAAATTTTCTTGATGCTGGACTTTGCATAACTCCTCCGAAGAATCGCCTTTGGCATGTCAAGCGTGCCAATCCTAATGACAAGCGAACTTTACGACAAGGATGCTTGTCATGTCAAGTGCTATACCCAATTATTTTTCATGGGCAGATTTGGTTCCTTGGGTCGGGTTGGTTAGGCTGGATGCTAGCCATGAACGTCAACTTCGCGGAGCGCGCGGACAACCACAACTGGAAGCTCGATCCGATCGTGAGCTCGCTGGGACAGCGATTGTCTTGAATGTCAGTTAACTATACTTATTTTATTGCACTTACCTGACAGCTAGATTGTGTCTTAGACGATTTTTGAGTTCTCTCGCGGGTTCTGAACCGATAGGAAAATCCTCTACTCTATTTGATTCTCAATGGGTTACCAGAAGTACTGGTTGCACGCTCGTGACCCGATCTGCTGTGCCGCGCTTTGAGCATGGAACTACTACAGTTTTACGACAGTGGACGGCGCAGCTCGAGCTATGGGTTGTCGGCCAAGACTTGACGAATCTGCTGGGCAATTTCGAAAAGCTTGGGGCCGTCGTTGTTGTCCAGCAGGATGATCGTTTCATGGTGCTGAACGATGCGCTGGATCAGAGATTGGAAACCGAAGATAGTGCCTCCATGCATTGGGATAGACTCGCCGGCGTAGGGCGCTCCCGGCTCGGGGATTAAGATTCCCCAGCCGTAGCCGTAGTTGTCGAGATTCGGTTTGAAGAGCAGATCACGCAGGCGCGCGGGCAGCAACTGTTCGCCGTACAAGGCCTGATCCCACAGATATAAGTCGCCCACGGTCGAATATAGGGCGCCGGCGGCAAAGGGAATCGACATGTCGTAGTAGCGAGCATTTTGCATCCCCGATGGGGAGCGTTCGTAACCGGAAGCGCGATGCGGAAGGATCGTCTCGGAATGCGCATAGCCCGAGTCGTTCATTCCGAGCGGCTGGAAGACGCGCTCTTGCAGCAGCGTCTCATAGGATTTCGCCGAAACTTGTTCCAGAATTGCACCCAGCAGGAAATATCCGGAATTGCTGTACTCGAATTTCGTCCCCGGTTCGAAGCGCAGATCGCCGCTGCAAAATTTCTGCGCGAATTCCCGGGTCGTGTAGTGGGTGCGGCTGGCCGGACCATCGAGGAATCCGGGGAGAGTAATGAAATTCGGAATGCCGGAGGTGTGCGATAGAAGTTCGCTGACGGTGATGCGTTTACCGGTGTCGGACCGGTAGTAGGGTAGATAGTCGGAGATGTGGCCGTCGAGGCGGAGTTTGTCATCGTTTACGAATTGCAGGACCAGCAGCGCGGTGAACTGCTTGGTCATGGAGCCGATTTCAAATTTGGTTTGCAGGTCGTTGGGAATGTTCCATTCGCGATTGGCGAGGCCGAAGGCGCGCTGGAAAGGATTTTGCCCTCGCGAGCGACTAGGACGGTGCCGTTGAAGTCTCCCGCAGCGAAGCGGGATTGCATAAGCTGGTCAAGATGCGAGGGGACAGTTTGCTGCGCGTGGGCATGCGTCAGAAGGGCGAGGAAAACGATTAACAGAGCACGCATGCGCATGGCGAGAATTTGTTAAGTATCCACGGATTGGGTTGCACGCGGCAAGAATCACTACAGTTTTGCTACAGTGCAGCGTCTTCAACAGGGGGACAGTCCCGCCTACGACCAGATCAGGCCGCTATGGATTCATCAAAACAAATGACAAATGTTGGTGCCGGGAGGGGGGGGTCGAACCCCCATGACCCGAAGGTAGGCGGATTTTTAGTCCGCTGCGTCTGCCAGTTACATATTGCAAATAAAAGACATAACTTGAACACAATGTAAAATCTGCGAAAGCAACTGTGTAAGTTTCTGGGAGTTTCTCACAGACCACGGCTTCGCCGCTCGAATGCTGTACGAAGCCCAGCATCCGGTTTGCGGTCCGGACTTATTCCTTCCCCCTCGCCCTCCGATTCCAACTGATTCCGCTGGAACAGGCGGCATGAGTGGTTCCTTAAGAGAGCTTTTGGTTACCACGACTAGGAACCATCCCACTTTTGCTGTACACGCGAAAGCCAGCGCATAGCGGAAGCCGGCGATGTGCGATCATTTCGGAGTCAAGTGGCGGCGCGTGCAGGCAGGTCTTTGACTTGAGCAAAACTGACAACGAGTTTCCGAACCTTGAGGCGTCCGTGGCGGAGGTGAGACGCCTGCGTGACGAAAATGCTCGGCTACGCGGCCTTTTAATCGAGCACAGTATACGAATTCCTGAGCCTCGACTCATAAGTGGGATTCCTCAGACCCCTCAGACCATAAGCACAGCGCTAGACGTTCGCGGATCCGCAGTGGGTACGGCGCAACAACGGATAGAGCTGTTTCGCAGTCTCTTCCGTGGACGTGACGATGTCTATGCCATTCGCTGGGAGAACACCGATGGGCGATCTGGATACATGCCGAAGGCAGATCGCGATTGGAAGTCATACCTACGTGCCAAAGACAAGGACCGTAAGAAAGTTGATCGCCAGACTAGAAAGTTCAGGCCACTGACCCAAGACGTTGTGCGTGGTCATCTTGTTGGGGATCATACAGTCGGAATCTATCCACTTTTGCAGGACGAGACTTGCTGGCTCCTGGCGGTTGATTTCGATAAGAAGACCTGGCACAAGGACGCCGCTGCGTTCCTTGTGGCTTGTCGCGAGATGAATGTGCCAGCGGTTTTGGAACGTTCTCGCTCAGGAAACGGGGGCCATGTTTGGATATTCTTCAATCGAGCGATTCCCGCGACCATTGCGCGAAAACTAGGCTGCGCAGTTCTCACTCGAACCATGGAGTTCCGGCACCAAGTGGGTCTGGAGTCATACGACCGATTCTTTCCCAATCAGGACACGATGCCCAAGGGAGGTCTCGGCAACCTGATCGCTCTGCCTCTGCAAAGGTTCCGCGTGCAGAGGGAAACAGTGTTTTTATCGATTCGGAATTTCGTCCGTACCAAGATCAGTGGGCATTTCTGGCAAGCGTCGAAAGAATGTCGGCTTCTGCTGTCGAGACAGTCGTGCGGGAAGCTCAAAAACGAGGTGATCTCGTTGGCGTCAGGATCAGCATTATGGACGACGCCGCGCAAGATCCCTGGGCGCTGCCGCCGTCACAAAAGAGAATAGACCGCCCAATACCGGGACCGTTTCCCCCCGCAGTTCAAATCGTTCGCGCAAACCT
>PKYX01000107.1:5435-5742 GCA_003132825.1 Acidobacteriaceae bacterium | reverse complement strand
GCATGGCCGGCAACCAGATGGATGAAGCGGTCATGAATTACCTCAAGCGGAAATATAACCTGCTGATCGGCGAGCGCACCGCAGAGCAGATCAAGATTGAAATCGGTTCGGCCTATCCGCTCGACAAACCGCTGACCATGGAGATCAAGGGCCGGAACTTGATCGAAGGCGTGCCCAAGACCATTACTGTCGATGACAGCGAAGTTCGTGAGGCGCTCAGCGAGTGCGTTTCGACCATCATGAATGCGATTCGCGTTGCCCTCGAGCGCACTCCTCCTGAGCTTTCCGCCGACATCAGCGACCGCGG
>PKYX01000107.1:0-5424 GCA_003132825.1 Acidobacteriaceae bacterium | reverse complement strand
GAAACCGGCCTGCCGGTTTCAATCGCCGACGATCCGCTGTGCAGCGTGGTGCTCGGCACGGGCAAGATGCTGAGCGACTTCAAGCTGCTCAGGAAGATTTCAATCGAGTAGCCGGGTTTCGTTCGTTGTCCTCCGGGCCTCTCCATGTCCTCTGTGGTTCAGAAAACCATCCACCGCAGAGGGCACGAACGTCACCCGGGGAAGCGGACAGTCGAGAACGTGGCGCCACTCGCCGAGACCCTGGACTTCTAACCGCAACCTTGGAGCCATGGAAAGCCTAATCAGCCGCTATCGCAACGTCAGCATCCTGGTGGCGATCCTGTTTGCTCAAGTGCTGGGGCTGGCGGTGCAGGTGCACCGCTCTCCGGGCGCCGAATCCACCCGTCTGATCCGGGTGTGGGCGGTAGCCGCGGTCACGCCTTTTGAAAAGGCCGTAGTATGGACGCAAAGCAGCATTTCCGATCTCTGGCACAGCTATATCTACCTGCGCGGGGTGCGGCAGGAAAATCGTGACCTGAAATATGAAATCGAAAGCCTTCGCCTGAAGCAGGTGCGTTTGAGCGAGGATGCCGAACAGGCCCGCCGCCTGCAGGCACTCCTCGGATTCAAGGAACAGTTCATTTCGAAGACCCTGGCCGCGCAGGTCATCGGCTTCAGCGGCAGCGAACTTTCCCGCGCCGTCTACATCGACAAGGGGTCAAGCGACGGCGTCGGACGAGACATGGCGGTCATCACCGCCGATGGCGTGGTGGGCAAGGTGTTGCGAGTCTACAATTCTACTTCGCTCGTGCTGCTGATCAACGATCAAACCAGTGGCGTGGGCGCGGTTCTCGCGAAATCGCGGCTGCAGGGAATCCTGCGGGGGACACCCTCGGGCGAGGTCGTGCTCGAGAAGATCCTGTCGGATGAGCAAGTCGAAGCCGGAGAACAGGTGCTGACCAGCGGGGGAGACGAGATTTTCCCCAAAGGCTTACCCGCCGGAATCGTGACCAGCGTCTCCCGCAGCCCGGATGCCTTTCTGAATATTCACATCCATCCCGCCGCCGCTCTGAGCCGCCTCGAAGAAGTCCTAGTGATCACGCAAGAAGAGGAGAAACAGCCGGTGGCGGACCAGAACGCGCCAGCGCGCGCGGCCGATATTCTGGCGCAGCGGCTGCCCTCTGTGCCCGACAAGCCGGCGGGCGCTGCCCCAGACGCCGAGGCGGTGGGCGACGGCGAAAGCCTGCCGAGCGATGCGGTTCATGGCACCCCCGTCACGGCCCCGGGGGGAACCCCAGGTTCGACAGCCCGGCCCGGCCGACCTACGCCCAAGCCAACTACGCCTCGACAAGCCGCAGCCCCCCAGAATCCACCTCCACAGCCCTAGCGTGCCTATCACCTACACATCCGGCGAGCAAGTCGAAGTCTACCGGTTTAAGCTCCCGGTCGCGCTGCTCGTGCCCTTGGCCGCGATCTTCCTGCAGGCGTTTCTTCCCTTGCGGCTGCCGTTCTTTACGATTTTCGATTTGCCCTTGCTCATCACCATCTTTTTCGCCGTGGCCCGGCGCAGCCAGGGCGCGGGCATGGTGACCGGAGCGCTGATCGGCCTGGTGCAGGACTCGCTCACCCATCAGCCCATTGGAATCTATGGCATCGCCAAGACCGTCGTCGGATATGGCGCCTCTTCGCTCGGGGTGAAGCTGGATGTCGAAAATGCCGGCGCCCGCTTCCTGGTGACTCTGTTCTTCTACGCGGTCCATGAGGTGGTTTTTTTCTCGGTGGCGCGCGGGCTGGTGGGTCTGTCGGTCGCCTGGAGCTGGCCGCACGAGTTGGGATCGGCCTTCGCCAATGCCATTTTGGCGGTGCCCTTGTTTTTTCTGCTGGACCGGTTTAAGCAGAGAACCTGACACGGCCTTCAGTCCGCGCCTTTTCCCTGCTCGGCAAAACCAACCGTCTCTGTCCCACCGTTACCCCTTCGGACAATCCCGCGGGTCTCGCCCGAGGGTTAGAATGAAGTTAACCGCGACCGGCTGGCCGCAAAGGGAATTGCCTGGCGTTGCTCGCACGCTAGGGGCAGCCTGCCGACCGATGAACGAAGACTGACGAACGAAGACTGACCTACCCTCTATGTTTGGCCGCGATGAAAAAGTCTCGCCGATGCGCCTCACCGCGGTGCAGTACATCGTTCTCGCCATTTTCCTGATGCTGACCTACGGGCTATGGCGGCTGCAGGTCGCGCAGAGCGACCTGTACGCGAACCTGGCGGAAAGAAACCGCATCCGCGATGTTCCCATTCTGGCGCCCCGGGGCAAGATTCTCGACCGTGAAGGCCGCACCATTGTCGACAATTATCCCTCCTTCACTGCGCTTTTGATGCGGGATTCCTCCCGCGACTTGAACGCCGATTCGAGCCTGATCGCCGAGGGCCTGCACCTGGACCCGAAAGATGTCCGCGAGCGCATTCGCAAGTTCGCCGCCATGCCGCAGTACCAGCCGATTTACCTGAAGGATGACATCACTCCCGACGAACTGGCCTTCATCGAGGCCCACCGCAACGAGCTGCCTGAGCTGGAGACCATCATGGCGTACCGGCGGCTCTATCCGCGCAACGGATTTGCCGCTCACCTGATCGGCTACGTGGGAGAGGTGAGCGAGCAGATGCTGAACCAGCCGCAGTTTGAGCTGTACAACCCGGGCGACGTGGTCGGCAAGTCGGGCGTGGAATTGGAATATAACCAGCTCCTGATGGGCAAGAACGGCTCGAAGCAGGTGATCGTCAACAGCCGCGGCAAGGAGATGGGAGAATTAGCCGAGAAGCCCGCCGAGCCCGGCAAGCCTTTGAAGCTGACCATCGATATCGATCTGCAGATTGCCGCCGAGGAGGCCATCGCGGGCAAAAATGGCGCCATCGTCGCCATGGATCCGCACACCGGCGAGATTCTGGCCATGGTGAGCCGGCCCACCTTCGATCCCAACCAGTTCGCGGTGCGCATCTCGCGCGACGACTGGAGCAAGCTGGTGACGGATCCCGAGAAGCCGCTGCTCAACCGGGCCATCCAGGCGCAGCTCGCGCCCGGCTCGACCTTCAAGATCATTATGTCGGTGGCGGGCTGGCAGGAAGGGATCGCGCAAACCCTCAATGTGCACTGCAATGGGGGGGCGACGTTCTATGGCCGGCGGTTCGGATGCTGGGTGAAAACCGGCCACGGCGAGGTCGATCTGCCGCGGGCGATCTTCCAGTCGTGCGATGTCTTTTTTTACACCCTGGCCGAGAAGCTGGGCATTGACCGCATCGCCAAGTACGCGACTGCGCTCGGGCTGGGGCAGAAGACCGGGATTGATCTTCCGGATGAGGCCTCTGGCGTCATGCCGTCGGAGGAGTGGAAGATCCGCAACTTCAAGCAGAAGTGGTTTGCCGGCGAAACCATTTCTGTGGGCATCGGACAAGGCGCGGTGGCCACCACGCCGGTACAGCTGATGCGGGCGATCGCCGCCATCTCGATGGACGGCCGCATGGTGGTGCCGCATGTCGTTGACCCCGTCGGACTTCCGCAGAACTACCTGGAAGTCAATCATTACACGGAAATAAAAAGCATCCCGATCGAGGTGGACGGGTGGAACCTCATCACCGACGCCATGGGACGGGTGCTGCTGCCGGAGGGCACGGCTCCCTCGGCGCACATTCCGGGGATTGACATCGCGGGGAAGACGGGATCGGCGCAGATTGTTTCGCTGGCCACTCGCGCCAAGCATGCCGCCAACGAAGATTTTGCGCAGAACGGTTGGTTCGTCGGATTCACGCCGCGGCGCGATCCCGACATTATCGTCTGTGTGCTGTTCGAAGGCGGCGAGCACGGTAAGTTGGCGGCCCGTCTGGCCACGCAGGTCATCAAGGCCTACGTCGACAAACAGCGCCGTCAGCCGGCGAAAGTGGCCAGCAACGGCAAGGTCGATGTCGGCGTGTTGTGGAATGGTGCGGGGGACGACGGCGACGCGCTGCATGCCGGGCACTTTTTGGTCGATGCGGCGGGAAAGCATGCGCCCTGGGCCGCCGCCGTGCCCGGGGTAGAGTAGCAACCGGGCCGGTTGAGGGCGGTCATGGCTCGGAGCGAACCTGACGGGAGATCGGCGTTTCGGCGCGACCCGGCAAAAGGCAGATTCCTCGCTTCCCTCGGGGTGAGTTAACGGACGGAGTCATGGGGATGAAAACCCCGGCATGAAACCCGGGGGATGAGCCACCTCGACGCCCCCTGGCGAAGGGCTCGAATGGGGAAAGCGACGGCGGAAAACCGACGATCGACGACTAACGACTGATGTCCCGATACGTATCATTTCGTGATTTCGACTGGGTGCTGCTGGTCTTCGTCCTGCTGATCTGCGGGCTGGGCGTGACCGAAATCCAGAACGCCACCGCCCACACCAAGTTCGCCGGCGCTCACATCAAGCAGATGTACTGGATCGCCGCTGGGGTCGGTTGCATGTTCCTGGTCAGCTTTATCAACTACAACGCGGTTCTCGACCAGATTCACTGGCTCTACATCGCTTCCATCGCTTCGCTGATGGTGGTCCTGATCTTTGGCCAGAAGTACCTGGGAGCCCGGCGCTGGGTCAAGATGCCCGGAGGAGGTCACTTCCAGCCCTCCGAGTGGGTGAAGTTGATCCTGATTCTGGCCATGGCCAAGTATTTTGCGGACCTCAACGAAAGGGAGCTATCCTGGACCGACTTTTTGAAGGCCGGAGCCATCGTGGCAATACCGATGCTCATGGTACTGCGGCAACCTGATTTGGGAACTGCGCTGACCTACTTGCCGGTCGCCATCATGGGCTTGTTCCTGGGAGGGCTGCGCTTCAAACACGCGGCTGTCGTGATTCTCGGCGGGGCATTGCTGCTGCCGCTCGGCTGGCATGTCCTCAAACCCTATCAGCGCGATCGCCTGACCAGCTTCATGCAGCCCGAGGCCGACAGTCACGGCTCCGGCTATCAGGTGATTCAGTCGCTGATCGCGGTGGGCTCGGGGGGACTGTGGGGAAGCAATGCCCCTTCGCAGACGCAGTTGTCCTTTCTGCCCGTTCCCCAAACCGATTTTATCTTCGCCGCCTTCGCCGAAGCGCACGGCTTTGTAGGCGCGCTTGGAGTATTGCTGTTATACTTTATCGTGCTCATGCGCTTGACCCAGAACGCGCAAACGGCGCCCGACCGCGCCGGCACGTTCGTAGTCATGGGCGTGGTGGCTGTGCTTAGCTTCCNNCCCCTGCCACTGATGAGTTACGGCGGGTCTTCGGTCCTGTTCATGTTCTTGGCGCTGGGCATTGTGATGAATGTCCGCATGCGCCGTTTCGTGAATTGAAAGCAGGAAGAAGAAGGCGGGGAGAATTGCCGCACTTGCCATTCGCGGCTGCAAACAAGATTACGATCGCCCTCACGTAAAGAGGGCACTCACCGGC
>PKYX01000357.1 GCA_003132825.1 Acidobacteriaceae bacterium | reverse complement strand
CTGGCCCGCAACCCTGAAATTAAGTGGAGGCTTCGGATCGAAGATCTGGCCGATCTGCAGGCCCGGCAGGCGAGCATTTTACAGTCGGCCATGCGACAGGTCGCCCCTCGAGGCAGACTTGTCTATTCCACCTGCTCGCTCGAACGGGAAGAGAATCTGGACGTGGTCGAGAAAGCTCTCGATTTGGACTCGTCGTTTCATGCGCTAGATTGCCGGATGGAGTTGGAGCGGCTGCGGGGGGAAGGCGAACTGGCGTGGAAAGATCCGAGTTCGCTCGGGACCGAACTCTTTCTGAGGACGGTTCCAGGAGTGCATCCGTTTGAAGGCTTCTTTGCCGCGGTCTTGGAGAAAGACTAGCGACCTGTCTCCTGCCCGCCGTGCTCCGCGCTCATCGGACTTCGAAGTTCACGGCCGCTCCTGCCAGCACTTTTTCTCCCGGGCCCGGATTCTGCGACACGATCAAGCTGGCGGAAGAGGGTGCGGAGGCGGGGAGCGGAGCCGTTCCCGAGGGCGCCGGAACCTCCGGGGAAGCGACGGTTCGAGCCTCGCTGACTGTGCCCACGCGCAGCCCGGAGCCTTGCACGATCAACTTCACGGTGTCGAGCGGCTGACCGATGAAGTTCGGCATGACGAACGCCTGGGGCGGCGCCGGATCCGCGACCAGGAGGCTGATCATCGGCGCGGACACGCCATTGGCGTTCGCGGGCGGACTTTGCGCTAGGACCTGGCCGGCGGGTGCGGTGGGAGACGGGACCTCCGCGACTGCGCTTACGTCGAGCCCGCGGCGCCGAATGTTCATCTCGGCGGCTCGTTCGCTCTCGCCGAGCACGTCCGGTATGTGTACGCGTTGCGGCCCCAGGCTTGCGGCGACGCGAATCCCCCAGCCCCGGCGCACCAGGGTTCCGGCCGGCGGCAACTGTGACAGGATTTTTCCTTCCGGCACATCGGGGCTGTAGTATTCGCGCTCAACCTCCAGCTCCAATCCGCTCTCCTCGGCGATTCTGCGGGCTTCGGCCGGGGTCTTGTCGACAAGATTGGGCACAGCGACTTCGCGGCCGTGGATCACGAAGCGCATGGCGGTGAGCGCCGAGACCAGCGCGACCACCAGAAGCACCAGCGCGAGCAGAACCAGCCGGAAGAAGGACTTCATGCGACGAAGAGATTATAGTTTGCCTCGGTTCCGAAGTCTGTCCCCATGCCCTGTTTCCTCTGGACCGGCGGCCTGTGCTCGAGGCTCTGAAACTGTGCCATCTGTCCCGGGATCGAAGCTGGGGTCTTCGCGGCAGGCCATTTTGCCGGCGGCGGGACCTATACTATGCGAATGGCTCCGGAAACCGACCTGCTCGCGCCGCTCGGGCGCTACTGGGGATACGATTCGTTTCGTCCCTTACAGGAGCGGATTGTGNNATGGGGCAGACGGCCATTGTGGTCTCGCCGCTGATTGCCTTGATGCAGGACCAGGCGGCGCAACTGGCGCAGATGGGAATACCGGCGGCGGTGCTGAACAGCTCGATGGCGGCGGCCGAGCAGTCTTCCGTGATGCGAAAGGCGCGGCAGGGCGACTATAGGCTGCTCTATCTCTCGCCGGAGCGGCTGGCGCGCGAGGACACCATTGGCTGGCTGCGCGGGGTGCCCATCGCGTTTTTCGCTATTGACGAAGCCCACTGCATCTCCGAGTGGGGGCATGAATTTCGGCCGGATTACCGGCTGTTAAGCTGTTTGCGCACGCATTTTCCGGAGCATCCCATTGCCGCGTTTACCGCCAGCGCCACGCGTCGGGTGCGGCATGACATTCTTCATCAGCTGCAATTGCGCGAGCCGCACAAATACATTGCCAGCTTTCACCGGTCCAATCTGCGGTATGTGGTCCGGGAGTGTGAGGGGCGCAGGCAGCCTGGCTTGCTGGTCCGCGCATTGCACAGCTACGCGGGCAGCAACGTCATTGTGTATGCGCCCACCATCGTCCGGGTGGAACAGACCGTGGATTTTCTCGAAGAGCAAGGCATCTCCGCCATCGCCTATCACGGCAAGATGGATAGCGCGGCCAGGAGACACAACCAGGAGCGCTGGATGGCGGACGAGGTGCGTGTGCTGGTCGGAACGATTGCCTTCGGACTGGGGATTAACAAAGCCGCAGTGCGTGCGGTGATTCATCTGGCGCTGCCCAAATCCATCGAGCAGTACTACCAGGAGGCAGGACGCGCAGGACGGGATGGCGAGCCGGCGGATTGTGTTTTGCTGTGGCAGAAGAGGGATGTGGGGCTGCTGGCTCACTTCATCGGACAGGTTACGGATGCGGCGGAGAAGGAGCGAGCTTGGCAGCGCTACCACGATATCCGCCGCTTCGCGGAGGCGAAGCATTGCCGCCATCGGGAGATTTGCCTGCATTTCGGAGAGACCCCGAAGTGGAGTTCGTGNNTTTCTGCGCGAATGGCGGCGGATCGCAGCCAAAGAGCAGAATGTTCCGGCGTACGTCGTGATGCATGATGCTTCGCTCGAAGAGCTGTGCTTGCAGCGCCCCCGCTCGATTGCGCAGCTTCTGCGCGTTTCGGGATTTGGCGAGCGGAAGGCTCGGATGTATGGACAGCAGATTCTGGCCGCGTTCGACCGGTTTAGCAAGGGTGGGCGGGCAGCGCCTTTACCGGAGAAAAATTCGCGTCCCGCGGCCGAGACCCTGGGCCTGCTTCGGGAAGGTCGTAGCTTCGAAGAGATCGCCAGGATTCGCGGGCGCCAGGTTTCTACCGTGATGAGTGCCGTGGTCAGTCTGGTGGAGACGGGAGAGCTCGAATTCCAGTCGGGCTGGGTGGCGGAGGACAGGCAGGCGCTCATCGAAGCGGCCTGCGCCCGACTCGGGGTGGAACGGCTCCGGCCGCTGAAGGATGCCTTACCCCCGGAGATTACCTTTCAGGAGTTGCGGCTGGTGGTGGCTCGAGTGCGCTGGGAGAAAGCGTCCGCGATCAAGGCCACGGCCTAGTTCAACCTTGGCCAGGCGGAGGCCCAGGCGACCGCGGTTCGAACCTCGCGCCCACAAACCAGGCTGCTCCTAGTGGCTTTCGTCCTCTCCCGGCGCCTCGTTTTGCGTGTCCAGCTTCACCGCCACCGGAGTCGGGGGCAGCAGTGGCGGGGGCTGGAACCGGCCGGGGTCTTTGCCGGCGAGGGCGGCTTTCATGAAATCCATCCACAGGGGCAGGGCGGCGCGGGAACCGGTCTCTTTATCGCCCAGGGATTTCTTTTCGTCGTAGCCCACCCAGACGCCACACGTCATCGCGGGAGAGAAACCAACAAACCAGGCGTCGGTGAAATCGTTCGTGGTGCCGGTCTTACCCGCCAGCGGGTATTTCATGCCGCTGGCAGCGATCGCGGTGCCGTGCTCGACCACGCCCTCGAGCATCGCGACCATGATGCGAGCGGTGCGGGCGCTGATTACGTCCTTTACGTCGGCATAATCTTCTTCAAGCACGCGGCCTTCGTAGTCGGTCACCTTGGTGATGTAACGCGGCGTGATGCGCACTCCATCGTTGGGGAAGACGCTGTAAGCGGCCGTCTGTTCGAAGGGAGTGACCTCGGCGGCCCCCAAAGCAACCGGCAAATAGGCTGGGATGCTGGATGTGATTCCGAAGCGATGGGCATAATCGATGACCACTTTCATGCCCAGGCCGTCGGCCAGTTTGAGCGCCGGAATATTGCGCGACTGGGCCAGAGCGCGGCGCAGGGTGATCATGCCTTCGTAGCGATCATCGTAGTTGTGCGGGGAGTAGGGGCCAGAGGCGGACTGAAAGGTGACCGGCGCGTCGAGAATGGGGTCATCGGGCGAGGCGCCCTGATCGATGGCAGCCGTATAGACAAAGGGTTTGAACGATGATCCTGTCTGCCGCAGAGCCTGCGTGACCCGATTGAACTTGGATTCGTTGAAATCGCGGCCGCCGACCATGGCTTTGATTTCTCCGCTGACGTTGTCGATGGCGATGAGCGCGCCTTGGGCGCCAGAATCCTGTTCCAGGCTGACGCGCGCTTTGCCGCCGGGGCTGAGCGCGAGGACCTTCACGTAGACCAGATCTCCAGGCCACAGGACCTCCTGCAGCTTGCGATGGGTCCAGGCCACGTCGGCCGGGGTGAGGGCGGCGGCGTAGTCGCCGAATTTGATCGTTGCCGATGCCGGCGACGCCGCCGTAACCAGGGCATGGACATAGTCGTTCGCCTCCGGCTCATCGTCCCAGTCGGGGTCCTGATAGTTCGCGAGAGTGACATCCTTGGTGAGGACGTGGGGAAGCTTTCCCTTCCAGCCGTGGCGGCGCTCGTAGGCGGCCAGGCCGTTGAGCACCGCTTGATTCGCGGCGCGCTGCAAGTCCATGTTGAGCGAGGTATAGACCCGAAGTCCCCCCTCGTGCACCCTGTCGGTGCCGTACTTGTTTTCCAGATAGCGGCGAATCTCCTCGACGAAATAGGGGGCGAGCGAATTGGGGTCGTGCGCGAGCTTCAGGTCGAGGGGCTGGTCGCGGGCTGCAACGGCCTCGGCCGCGGTGATTCGTCCATCTTCGAGCATGGAATTGATCACCAGGTTGCGACGCTTGAGGGCGCGGTCGGGATGGTTGATCGGAGAATACACGCCCGGGGATTTCGGCAGGCCGGCCAGCACCGCGGCTTCATCCAAGCTGAGCCGCTTGGCGGGCTTGCTGAAGTAGTACTCGGACGCGGCCTCAAATCCGTAGACGCCGTGCCCCAGGTAAATCTGATTGGCGTAGAGGGTGAAGATCTGCTGCTTGGTGAATCGGCGCTCGATTTGAACCGCCAAGAGCGCTTCCTCGATTTTGCGGTGCCAGGACCGGTCGGGCGAAAGAAAAAGATTGCGGGCCAGCTGCATGGTGAGGGTGGAAGCGCCTTGCACTTTGCCGCCCGATTCGATATCGCGATAGGCCGCCCCTACGATGCGCCAAACATTGATCCCCCAATGCCCGTAGAAGTCTTTGTCTTCGATCGAGATCAAGGCGTCCCGGAGAACCGGGGGAAAGTCGTCATAGGAAGCCACCACGCGTCGCTGCAGAGCGAAGGAGCCGATGATGCGTCCCTGGTCGTCGTACAGCTGGGTGATCGAGCTCGGACGATAGTGCTCGAGTTCTTCCACTTGGGGCAGGCCCGAGGAGTAGACCAGCACCAGCCCGGCGGCAGCACCCATCAAGGCCGAAACCAGGAGGAGTAAACCGAAGAAAAGACGACCGGCGGTCTTTCCGCTCTTGACTCTGACTTCGCGCTCAACTGGCGGGGCAGCGGGATCTTCGAAGAGGGACTGCATCAGCACCCCAGACTCAGGATAGCAGGGCCCGAGAGCGGGCCAAGAATCGTCCGCCCGCGCGCCCGCAAGAAATTCTGGGATCGCCGAGCGCGGCTCGGGATTCGCGGACAAAAGCGAATTCCCCGCAAACAGGATCGCGCGTCCGCAGACGCGCGATCAAGAAGAACAAGCCCATCCGCAGCTAACTGGCTTTGGCCTTCAACAGCTGAATGGCTTTCTGCAGAGGCTGATCCGGTTGCGGAGCTTGTGGCTTGGTCTGGTCCGACGGAGTGGTAGAGTCGTCATCATCCGGCAGGGCCGAATCGTCGTCCCCGGAGGCGACCGTGACGTTCGGCGTTACCGCCGTGTCCTGGATCGCCTTGCCGCTGGGCGAGTAATACTTGGCGACGGACAGGATCAGTACCGACTCATCCGGCAGTTCGATCAGCTTCTGCACGGAGCCTTCGCCGAATGTCTTCTCGCCGACGATGTCGCCGCGCGCGTTTTCAAGGATCGCCGCGGCCACAATCTCGGCCGCTCCCGCCGTCCCTTTATTCACCAGTACAGCCAAGGGAAGGCTGGTGATCTCCTTGGAGGGATCGGCGTTGAACGATTCCCGCGGAACCTTTTGACCCTGCAGGTACGCGATGGTTCCGTGGTTGAGAAAGAGGTTGGCGGTCGCAATACCCTCCGACTCGTCACCCTCGGCGCAGTTGCGCAGGTCCAGAATCAGCTTCTTGGCGCCGGCTTTTTGCAGAGACTTGACCTTGGCGGCAATCTCCAGCGCCTTCCCCTTGGAAAATGCGTCCACCTGCATATAGCCAATGCCGTCATCCATCAATTTATCGCTCACCGGCGGAATGGTGACGATGTCGCGAGTGATGACCATCTTCTGAGGCTCAGCTTGGCGCGATCGCACCACCGAGACCGACAGCGTCGAACCCGGCAAGCCGGAAAGCAGGTTGCGAACCTCGGCCAGCGACATATCGTGCGTGCTGCGATTGGTCCCGTTGATGTCGACGGCTTCCAAGATGTCAGTGGGCTGCAGGCCGGCCTTATCGGCGGGGCTGCCCGGGATCACGGCTACGACCGTGGCATAGCCAAAGCGTTTGGAAACCATGGCGCCAATCTCGCCTTTTGCCTCGGTCTTGTGCTCCTTGTATTCCCGGTATTCCGCCGGGGTCAGAAAGCTTGAGTCGGGATCGAGCGAATCGAGCAGCCCGTGGAGAGCGCCGTCGGTCACGGCGGTGATATTGGGCTCTTCCACATACTCGCTGCGTACCCGCGACAGCACTTCGCTGTACACCTGCAGTTGACGGTAGGCACCGTCGTTGCTGGAGGATGCGCGGACGCCGCTCAGTCCACCGGCAATCGTGAACAGCAGCAAGCCAGCCGAGCAAGTCAGGATTACAACTTTGGTCTTCATGGACATCGGATTTGTCTTCTTCTCGAAAGGAAGGTCCACTTCCCGAAGGAAGTTGCCTACATTATAGCCTTTGGATGCGAATTCTCCTTCGGGCGCATCGCTAAAATCGTGCTCTTCGGTAACTAGGGAAGTTACGAGAGGCGGCGATTCGATCGCCCGCACTCACGGCAAAGGACTTACAGCCGGGCGCCCATTTTTCAGCGAACCGCCGCCAGTTCGGTGCGCAGTTTGTGAGTGGCGCGGAACAGAGTGTTCTTGATCGTGCCTTCGGTGGTGTTCAGCATTCCCGCCACCGTGCGCAGACGGAGACCGTGGTAGTGCTTCAATTCAAATACCACTCTTTCCCGCGGGGAGAGCCTGCGCAGAGCGCGGACGATGGATTCTTTGAGCTCGCGGCCTGCGAGGCTACGTTCCGGGCAGGCGCCGGGGCGGTCGTCGGGCACGCGATCGAGCACCGCTTCTTCCTCGCCGTCCGGAAAAACCACGGTGGTGAGATCGCGACTGTGATTGCGCCGCTTGCGAAGGTGATCGAGACAAAGGTTGGTCACGATACGGTAGATCCAGGTATAGAAGGTGCACTCAAAACGGAAGCTGCCCAGGTTGAGATAGGCGCGGAGGAAGGCCTCCTGATAGATATCCTGACCATCTTCCTGCGAGCCGCTGAGGTGAACCGCCAGACGGAGCACGGAACGGTCATACTGGCGCACCAACTCCTCAAAGGCAGCGGTGTCACCTTCCTGGGCCCGCCGGATCAGGAGCGTGTCAT
Organism: Acidobacteriaceae bacterium; assembly: GCA_003132825.1. GTDB lineage: Bacteria > Acidobacteriota > Terriglobia > Terriglobales > Acidobacteriaceae > PALSA-270. Next base: position 386 of record PKYX01000357.1, on the reverse strand, counting down.
CCACCCGAGCGGGCCGGGCCGGCGTCGTCGAGGAGACAGAAGGAACCAGGCCAAGGCCGGTTCCATACAGGGGTGCAGTGCGAAGACCGCTGGAATCAGACATCATACGAACGCCTTTCCCCGGCTGTTTTGCTCAGACGCCGTCCCTCAGCCGACAAACTTGTAGCCCGTGCCATGCACCGTCAAGATGAAGCGCGGTTCCTCCGGTTTGGGCTCGACCTTTTGCCGCAGGCGCACGATGTGTGCATCCACGGTGCGCGTGGTCGGAAAATGCTCGTAGCCCCAGACCTCCTCGAGCAATTGGTCGCGGCTCAAAGTCTGACCCGGATGAAGGAGGAAATACTTCAACAGTTCAAATTCCTTGGAAGAGAAGTCCAGCAGCTTGC
>PKYX01000070.1 GCA_003132825.1 Acidobacteriaceae bacterium | reverse complement strand
CTCAGTGTGATCAAGCCCGACTACACTCCACCTCTGGACCCCTTGCCCACTCAGGCTCTCCAGGTACCTCGCCCCGAAGTCAAACCCAAGGCATTGCCACCCGACCCTCCGGCGGCGCCGAAGATCGAGGTCGCTGCCAAACCGCAGGCTTTGCCTCCAATAGCGCCGGCGGTTCCGCGCAGACTGGTGCACACCGACAGTTTCTCGACCGGCAGTTCGGCCACGCCGACGATCGCCCAAGCTCCGAAAAATGTCCAGACCGGCGGCTTCGGCGATCCTAACGGGGTGCCGGCGCGCCCGAACGACGGCAAGCCGGTGAACATCGCGCAAACCGGATCGTTCGATTTGCCGAGCGGTCCGGGCAACGGCAATGGAACCGAAGGAGCCAAAGGGTCTCCCGGAGTGGTGGCCAGTGCCGGCTTTGGAAATGGAACCGCCGTGGGCGGCGACGGCACGAGCAGCGTGAACACAACCCGCGGCACGGTGCGCCAGAGCGGGTTCGGAGATGCTGAAACGGTGAACCCGGCCTCGCTCCAGCCGAAGCAGGATCTCACTCCTCAGATTATGCCCGCCGAAGTGACCTTCAAGCCGAACCCGNNGGCCATGGGTTGGATGAGGCGGCGGTTCGGGCCGCGGAACAGATCCGGTTTAAGCCGGCCTTGCGGGACGGTCAGCCCGCGGATTCGACCGCCGTCCTCCATATCGTGTTTCAGCTGGCCTGAAACCCTGACTTTATAAGTTCTGAGGAAAGGGCTTCTTCATGCGCAGTCTCCGATTTTCCCTCCTGCCGCTTTTGGCGGTCGCGCTTTTTCCCACCTGGGGACCAAGCCAGGAAACCGGCGCGACCGGCGCAAGTACACCCAGCAAGCTGAATCCGGCGCCTGCCGCTACGCGGCCCGCCGAAAGCTTCGATGAGGTCATCGGCCGGGTCCTCGAGCGCGAGCATGCCTTCAACCAACTGATTCGCCAGTTTCATCCCCTGATTGAGACCTACATCCAGACGCTCAAAAACGATGATGAGAGAGGGCCACTGCCGGTCAGCGACCAATATTTTCTCGGCCGGCTTGAGCTGGACGGGGGGAGCCAGGAGGAGCGCTACGGGCAGCGGCCTCGACGCAGTCTCTCGTCGGTGTTCAACCTCGCTCCCAAGCTGAGCGAGCTTTACTCCACGCGATTCCATGCGGGCGGATTTGCCCAAATGGTTCTCCTCGATCAGGATTTCGAGCGCAAGTACTACACCTTTACCTACGTGCGCCGGGAATTCCTGGGGGAAATCCGTTGCTTTGTGATCGACGTTGCGCCCCGGAAAGAAGCCGGAGACGGACGCTTCGTGGGAAGGATCTGGGTGGAAGACCAAGACTACAACGTGGTGCGTTTCAATGGCACCTACAGTTCTCACTCTTACCAGCATCCCTATCTGCATTTTGACAGCTGGCGTTTGAACGTGCGGGCGAGCCTGTGGCTACCGGCCTACGTTTATAGCGAGGAATCCGGCACTCCCAGCCACTTCAAGGCCCAGACCCGGCTGTGGGGCTACGAATCGCCGATTGCGGCCAACGATTCCTTCACCGAAATCGTGGTCGATTCGCCGCAAACCGTGCGCGATCAGTCGGGCGCGGCGCAGGATGCAACCCCGGTTCAGAGCCAGCGGTTATGGGAACGCGAGGCGGAAGATAACACCATCGAACGGCTGCAGCGGGCGGGGGTGATGGCGCCCGATGGTGACGTGGACCAGGTCATGCAGACCGTGGTCAACAATCTGATCTTCTCCAACAACCTGACCATTCAGCCGGAGGTCCGCACCCGCGTGCTGCTGACCACCCCGCTCGAGTCCTTCACCATCGGCCACACCATCGTCGTGAGCCGCGGCATGATTGACGTGCTGCCCGACGAAGCGTCACTAGCCATGATTCTGACCCACGAACTGGCGCACATCGTGCTCGGCCATCACCTCAACACCAAGCTCGCCTTCAACGACCGCATGTTCTTTCCCGATGAGCGCACCTTCGAGCGCATGGATTTCGCTCGCGATCGCGCTGAAGAAGAAGCCGCCGACAAGAAAGCCATCGAACTGCTTAACAACTCGCCTTACAAAGACAAGCTGACCGATGCAGGTTTGTTCCTCAAAGCAGTCCAGGCGCGTGCCCCGGCGCTGAAAAACCTCATCCGGGCCCATCTCGGCGACAGCCTGCTCAATGGCAACGCCGCACGTATGTCGTCGCTCATGACCGCCTCGCCCCAGTTCGATCCGAAGAAGACCGACCAGGTTGCGGCGCTGCCGCTCGGCGGACGCGTCAGGATCGATGCATGGACCGATCAGCTTGATCTGATCAAGACCAAGCCAGTTGCCATCACCAGCGCGGCGGAGAAGATGCCGTTTGAAGTTACGCCTTTCTTCCCGTTCCTGACACGGCTTAGCGCCGCGTCTCCAGACAAAACGGCGCCCACACCGGAGAAAACGGCGGCCGCTCCATCGGGGCGCTAGGTCGGAACAGCAGACCGGGGCAGCAGAAGGAGTCGGCAGACGGGTGCGGCAGACGACTTCCGCTCTTAACCTGCCGGGCTTGGT
>PKYX01000288.1:9124-9297 GCA_003132825.1 Acidobacteriaceae bacterium | reverse complement strand
GCCGCCGTCCACGACGTGTTCAGCTTCCTGACCGCCTATGCCGAACATCCGAGCTATGAGCCGTTGATGGTTGCGCCGCTCAATCTGGCGGAGCACTGCTTGGCCTTGATCGCCCGCGAGGCTGAGCATGCGCGTCACGGCCGCCCGGCCCGCATCATCGCCAAGATGAACGC
>PKYX01000288.1:0-9106 GCA_003132825.1 Acidobacteriaceae bacterium | reverse complement strand
TCCGGGCGTGCGGGGCGTGAGCGATCACATTCGCGTACGCAGCATTGTGGGCCGCTTCCTCGAGCACAGCCGCATCTACTACTTCTCAAACGGCGGCCAGGAGGAAGTCTACCTGGGGAGCGCCGACTGGATGCCGCGGAACCTCTATGAACGCGTCGAGGTCATTTTCCCGCTGAAGGACGCCCTGTTGCGCGAGCGCGTCCGCCAGGAAATTCTTGAGGCCTACCTCTCGGACAACGTGAAAGCCCGCTTGCTGCAGAAGGACGGAACCTACATCCGCGCCTGGAAGGTGCAGGGGAAGCGCCAGCCGCCGGCCGGAGCAGCCGCCTTCAATGCCCAGGAATTTCTCATCGGACTGGCAGAAGGAAAAATGCCGCTCGAGGCGATTCCCGCACCGGCCGCGCCTCGCCGTCGCCCGACCGGTGCGGCGAAGGTCCCGGGCACCAAGGCCGGGGTTGGAAAGGAACGATAAGGGCAGATGATTCTCTATTTCCTACGTCACGCGAGCGCCGGGGAGCGGCTCAGCAATCCGAAAAAGGACGAGAAACGGGCTCTCGACCCGTCGGGAATCGAACAGTGCGGATATGTGGGTCGGGCGCTGGTCGCGATGGACGTTCAGGTCGAGCTGATTCTCTCGAGCCCCCTGAAACGCGCCACCCAGACCGCTTCTCTGGTGGGCAACGAACTCAGCTACGAAGGGAAGCTCGAGCTCGAGGCCGCTCTTCGCCCCGGCGCGTCCTTCGCCGATTTCCGCACCATGCTTGCCAAATACGCCCGCTATCAAAGCATCCTGGTGGTCGGCCACAATCCCAATCTCAGTGAGTTTCTGGGGCGCTCGATCAGTGAGCCGGGCTGCGAAGCCGCCGTCGAACTGAAAAAGGGTGCCATCGTCAGACTGGAGTTGGGGCGCAACTCAGCCAGCCTGCAATGGTCGCTGACCCCGAAGATGCTGCGCAGCCTCTACACGGCCGCCGCCGAAAGCTCGCGGCCGAAGACCTCGCGGAAATAGCTTTTCTCCTTTTCGACCGCCCACAGCTCCAAATCCACCCCGGCACGCCCTTTCGCCACCAGCGCCAACTTGGCCTCCCCGCTCTGCAATTGCACTTTGGCCTGTTCGACGGCCCCGCTGCGTCCGAGGTTTAGAGCCCGGGCCAGCCGCAGCAGGAGCGAAGCTCGGCGTACGTGCTCGCGGTCGGCCGGAGCTAGTGTCTTCATCGGTTCATCCCCGGCCGCCGGCCGCGACTTTCCCAGATAGCGCGCCATGGCCGCGATAATGCTTCTTTGCTGCGGCGTGTAACCCAGAATTTCCGAATGCGAAATGATGTAGTGGGTGTGCCGGTGCCGGCCGCTGCGGTTCACGTAGTCGCCGACTTCGTACAGCATGGCCGCCGCCGAGAGCCATTCCCGGTATTCCAGAGGAAGCTGGTGGAGAGGCTTGAGCGCGGCGAACAACTGCATGGCCGCCTCGCGCACTTTGAGCGCATGCGGCATGTCCACCCGGTAATGTTCCACGGCCGCGCGGATCGAGTCCCAGCGTTCCGACTCCAGCTGCTTGCCGGAACGGGTGCTGCGGTCATACTCCGCCGCCATTTGCGCCAGCAGTCCGTCCCGCAGGCCGAGCGGCGAATAGCGGAAGCCGCTCAACTGGCAGCGCTCGAGAAGCTCGTCGTACACCACGACGCCCGCCACGATGATCTCCGCCCGCTTGGGGCCGACACCCGAGAGCTTCTTGCGCTCCTCAAGCGGCAGCCGCGCCAGCATTTTGGCCACGTGACGCAGCTGGATGCGCGACACCATGGTGGCCCGTGGCCCCTTGGTCTTGTACAGGCCGTGGCAGAGGGTGGCGAGCGAGGCCGCGGTGCCCGAGGTAGCCAGAACGACTCTCGGACGGGCCCGCACCACCCGCTCGGCGATGCGCCCGATTTCGCGCGCCGCAAATCCCCGCAGGCGCCGCAATTCAGTCTTGCGCGGAGGGTCGTGGCGGAAGAACTCATTGGTCAGGCGCACGGCGCCGAGCGGCAGACTCACGGTCTCGCGAATGTGACCCTGGTTCGAGATGGTCAGCTCGCAACTCCCGCCTCCGAGGTCGAGCATCAGGGTGGGCGAAGAACTCACCCGCAAGGTGGAGACCAGGCCCAAATGAATCAACCGCGCCTCTTCCACCCCGGAGATGATTTCGACCGTCCATCCCGTCGCCGACCGCACCCACTCGAGAAAGGCTCGCGAATTGCGTGCATCGCGCAAGGCGCTCGTGCCCACCACGCGCACCGACTCGGCCCCCGTGTTCTGTACCTCGCGATGAAACCGGCGCAGGACCTTCACGGTGAGAGCCATGGCGTCAGGCGACAGCAACCCGGTGCGGAAAGCCCATTCGCCGAGTCGGGTCACTTCGCGGTCTTCGTGGATCTCGCGGAGGCGCCGGCCGGTGAGCCGGGCGATTTTCAACCGAACAGAGTTCGACCCGATGTCCACGGCGGCAAAAGTCGGCATAGCGGAAGGCCAACAGTGTACAACCTGGCAGGGTCGTTCCTCTATGCCCGGCGGTTTGGCCACGGTCCTGTCGGGAGCGCGACAGCTGTGCGCTATCATGGACCGGCTCGAAACCCTATGTCGACTCGGAGGAGGACCGGCAGAGTAGCTCCGGGCCCCAAACTTGCAGGCATTCTGACCTGTTTTTTCCTGTCCGGTGCGGCCAGCCTGGTGGACCAAGTGGCGTGGGCCAAGGCCCTAGGGCTGATCTTTGGGCATACTGCCTATGCGGTTGCCACCGTGCTTGCGGTTTTCATGGCTGGCCTGGCGGCAGGCAGCGCTTACCTGGGCGGGTGGGGCGAAGGCCACCGAGAACCCATCGCGCTCTATGCCCGGATTGAATTTCTGGTGGGTGCAACCGCCGCTCTGTCGCTCCTAGGCCTCGGCGGAGTGCGGTCACTCTATATCGCGGCGTATCCAGTCCTTGGAGGATCGCAGCCGCTTCTATTGGCACTGAGATTTTTTGGTGCCGCCGTGGTCCTATTTATTCCCACTTTCCTGATGGGAGGCACACTCCCGATCCTGGTTTCAAGTGTCGCCAAAAATTCTACCGACCTCGGTATTCGGGTCAGCCAATTGTATTGGGTCAACACGCTGGGCGCGGTTGGCGGGACCCTGATGGCTGGCTTTGTCTTGCTCCCGGCTTGCGGATTGCGCCTGACCATCGCCTCGGCCGTCGCCATGAACCTCGGGGCGGGCCTGCTCGCCCTGCGCATCGCGAAACAGACCCGGAGTGCGCAAGACCCTGCTACGGGGCCCTTGCAGGCAACCTTCTCCGCTTCGGAACTGCCACGGAGCCCATCCCGATTCCTGCTCTTCCTATTCGCCATGGTGGGGGGCACGGCTTTCGCCTACGAGATTGCGTGGACCCGGCTGCTCGCGATCACTATTGGTAGCTCCACCTATGCCTTCACCCTCATGCTCGCGACATTCCTTGCGGGCACGGTCATGGGCAGCCGATTATTCCAGCGTTTTTTGGCGAGCTCGGCCCGAATCTCCTTTCGAACCTTCTCTCGCACCCAACTGGCAATCGGGATCGGAGCCGTTTCTTCTTTGGCTCTCTACCACTGGATTCCAGAGGTGATCCCGCCCTTACTCCGGGCGACCAACCAGACCTTTAGCGGCTTGGTCCTGGCGCAGTTTGTTGCCAGTGCTCTGACCGTGCTTCCAGTGGCTACCATGTTCGGCTTCAATTTTCCTCTGGTGGTCGTTTTGCTCGACCGCAGCACCGAGAGCCGAGCCGGTCGCTCCACCACAGTTGGTAAGGCTTACTCCGCCAACACCCTGGGCGCGATCGCCGGATCGGTGATCGTCGGATTCTGGCTGGTGCCATGGGTGGGCAGCTTTCGGGTCATTGTGGGCGCCGCTGTGGTGAATGTGCTGCTGGCGCTGGTCGTCGACTTTCGTCTGCAGCCGCGGGTGCTGTTTCTGGCCTTGGACCTCGTCTGTCTCCTGATTGCCTTTGCGATCGCCTCCTCGACTTTCTTCTATAACCGTTCGCTTTTGTCGTTGTCGGCTGTGCTCTACGGGAACTCTTATGAGGGTCGACTCACGCTGGCCGAAATGGCGGCAACTAAGGATCTGATTTTCTCCGCAGAAGGCGTAAACGATTCCATCGCCGTCGTCCGTACCGATAGCCATGTGGAACTACGCAGCAACGGCAAAGTGGACGCCTCGACCGACGATGCTCGCACGCAGCTATTGTTGGGGCATTTGGGAGCGGCTTTTCACCCTCTCCCACGACGAGTGCTCATCATCGGCTTCGGCAGCGGCATGACCGCCGCTGCCGTGTCAGGTTATCCCGATGTCGAGAAGATCGATTGCGTTGAGATTGAGGCGGCTGTGATCCGCGCCGCACCGTATCTGGAAAGCCTCAACCGGGGGGTGCTGAAGGACCCTCGCCTGCATGTCATTTTCGATGATGCGCGAAACTTCCTACTCACGACACGGGAAAAATACGATCTGATCATCTCCGAGCCCTCGAATCCTTGGATCGCGGGCATTGCCACGCTGTTCACCGCGGAGTACTACGCGGCGGCCCGGCGACGGCTCGCGCCCGGCGGGATATTCGTCCAATGGGTGCAGGCCTACTCGATCGCGCCTGCTGACCTGCGCATGATCACAGCGACCTACGCGTCACAGTTTCCTCAAGTTACTCTATGGCGGGCCGGGGAAACCGACCTTCTATTGCTAGGTCGTACGGACCCGAGCCCCTTCGAATTCGGTCACCTCCGCTCAGTCTGGGACCATCGAGCGGTGCGTGATGACTTTGCGTCTCTGGATATTCATGAACCGGAAGGGCTGGTCGCTTACTTTCTGCTGGACGATGCGGCCGTGCGAAAACTGGCAGAGGGCGGAAAGTTGAATACCGACGACCACACCCTGCTCGAATACCACGCTCCGCAAAGTCTGCTGGCCGGCGATCTGATCGGAGCTGATCAAGATCTCATTGCTCGGTTCCGCACCAGCCCTCTGCCGGCGAATCTGGAAGCCCGAGAAAGGCCGGAGGCGCTCCTGGCAGGGGCGACCACAGCGCTCGATCTCAACGATCGTGCCAACGCGAAGAATTTTCTCGAAGCACTCGACGCTCAACCGGAATCGGCCCGCGAGGACGTGGCACGCGGTCGCCTGGCATGGCTCGAAGGGAGTCTCCCCTCCGCCGAGCTGTCCCTGGAGGCGGCCCTCAAACTAGATCCAGATTCCCTCGAGGCGATGCACTGGCTGGCGATCGCTCAACAGGGCAACGGGGAGGAACCCGCTGCGCGCTCGCGCGTGGCCGAGATGCTCAAGCGGAACCCCCGCTTCTTACCTGCGCTCGACGACGAAATGTACTTTGCGGTGGCGCGAAGGGATTTTCGAGAGGCGCTATCCGCTCAGTTAACCCGGATCGCGGTGATCGGGGATGCGCCGGCGTACGAATATTGTCGTTTGGGAGGGATATGGATTGCGCTATCCCATATCGCCGACGCCGAATCGATTCTGCTCGAAGGACTTCAAAAGGATCCCTACAGCTATGCCTGCCATCTGGAACTGGGTGAGCTCTATCAGAGGACCGGACAACTGCCTCTAGCCCGTGAAAACTTCGAGTGGGTCATACGATTTTTTCCCGCTGCTGAGGCAACGGTTTTCGGGTCCCTCGCAGAAGTGGACCTTCTTCTCGGGGACAGGAAGTCGGCGCATTCTGTTCTCCGCAAGGGACGCCGCCTATTTCCGGAGGATGCAGAATTACAAAAAGCCGCGGCTCGCCTAGGTCCCTGATCCGGAGACGCGACGCGTACATTCTCCGGAGCCAACGGGGATGATTGCGGTTAAGATGAGGGGCCGTGTTGTCTAAGATACGCGCAAGGGTGGTCACGCCACGATCACCCATCCAGGCAAAACGAATGCTTGCGAGAAAGAAATCTCCTGCTCCGCTCTTGACGGGCACGCTGCTTTTTCTTGCGGCCACCGGTATGGTCTGGGCGCAAGCGAAGCCGCAGCAGGACGATGAGCCCCTAGGCACCGAGTCCGGCTTCGGCGTTTTTCAACAGCACTGCACCCTCTGCCACGGAAATCCTGACACCAAATCACGCGCGCCGGATCCCTCCACACTCCGCCAGTTGGCTCCGGAACAGATCTATGACGCGCTCTCGAGCGGGACCATGAAGATTCAGGGCCGGAAATTGAGCGAGATAGCGAAGCGCCGGGTGGCCGAGTCGCTGAGCGGCCGCCCCTTTGGCAGCACCCAGTCAGGCGATGCTTCACACATGCCGAACCAGTGTGCGAGCAATCCTCCGCTGACCGATCCCGCGGGCGGTCCGGAGTGGAATGGCTGGGGCGCCGATCTCGCGAATACCCGCTTCCAGTCCCGGACCGCAGGCATCACGGCGGCCGAAATCCCGCGACTGAAGCTGCGGTGGGCCTTTGGATATCCCCATGGTGTCACCGCTGCCGGACAGCCGACGGTTGCCGCAGGGCGCATTTTTGTGGGCACCGATATTGGATACGTGTACTCGCTCGATGCCGCCACCGGATGCCTCTACTGGTCGTTCCAGGCCAAGGCCTCGGTACGCAACGCGATCAGCATCGGGAGCGCCGAGGGCCGATCTGCGGGATATGCGGTCTACTTCGGAGATGCAAAAGCGAACGTTTACGCGCTCGACGCTGCGAGCGGCCAATTGCTCTGGAGCACGCACGTGGAAGATCATTTCACCGCGCGCATCACCGGAGCCCCCACGCTCTATGCCGGACACCTGTACGTGCCGGTTTCCTCTTTTGAAGAATTTGCCGCCGAGGCCAGAGACTATCCCTGTTGCACCTTCCGCGGAAGCGTGGTGGCACTCGACGCCACCACCGGCCGCCAGATTTGGAAGACCTACGTCATTGCCGACGAGCCTCACCCGACGCGCAGGAATTCCTCGGGCATGCAGCTTTTCGCCCCGGCCGGCGCTTCGGTCTGGAATGCCCCCACGGTCGATGCCGAGCGGAATGCCATCTACTTTGGGACGGGCGACTCTGAAACCGAACCCGCCGCCAAGACTTCTGACGCCGTCATGGCCCTCGATATGACCACCGGGGCGGTTCTGTGGACCTTCCAGGCATTCGAGAAAGACTCTTACCTGGTGGGATGCGAGGGTCCGCCCCGCCAGCGTTCCGACAATTGCCCGAAAACGGTGGGCCCGGATTGGGATTTTGGAGCCTCTCCCATCCTCCGGAGCCTGCCGGGCGGCCAGCGCGTGCTGCTGGCGGCCCAGAAGAGCGGAAACATATTTGCCCTCGACCCCGACCGCCATGGCGCGCTGCTCTGGCAAGCCGACGTGGAAACAAAACGGCCGCGCCCCAACCCGGTCCTGGTCTGGGGCGGCGCCGCGGATGAACAAAATGCCTATTTCGGTTTGACCTCGGGCGGGATGGTCGCCATCGGTCTCACCGACGGAGCGCGAAAGTGGTTCACCCCTATGGTGGCCAAGCATGCCAGCCGCGACCGCGCCGGCATGTCTGCCGCGGCAACGGCGATTCCAGGCGCCGTATTTGTGGGCGGGTGGGACGGCATGCTGCACGCTCTCTCGACGACCGACGGCCGCAAACTATGGGAATTCGCGACGGCCCGTGGGTTTCGGACGGTCAATCAAGTGCCAGCCAAGGGCGGCTCCTTCGGCGCTCCCGGCCCCACCGTAGCTGGTGGCATGCTCTTTGTAGGTTCAGGCTACGGGGTATTCGGTGACGATCTGCCCGGCAACGTGCTGCTGGCCTTCTCGGTCGAGTAGTTCCCCATGGGAGTTGAGAGCCCGGCAGGGAAGAGAAGAATCCACGGGGCAGAGTGCCGCGGGGCGTTTCGGGATGAGTTCTTGCGGATCGTGCTTTAGGGTACGGCCGGATCGTGGCTGGGGGCCTTCGGGGTCAACTTCCGGACAACAAATTCCTGAAACAGATTGGCCACGGCAGTTCCGCCAATTCCGATGCCTGCGTTTTCGAAAGTCAATCCCAGTCCGTCGCGATCGTTCGCGGGATAGTAGAGATTGGAGACACCGCCTGCCGCCAGGCCTCCGAGGATACCCGAGTAATTTGCCTGCCAGCGTCGATTGTCGCCCTTGCAAATCACTGAATTGGCAATCGCGTACATAATCCGCGACCCCATAGTGCCGCTTCCCTTATAGAAATAACGCGGATCTTGTCTCAGAAGCGATGGCAGTATGGCGCTTCCGATGAACGTGCTGACAACCGTGTCGGCGTAGCCGGCGCCGTAGCGCTTCCCATAACCTTGTGCGCCTTGCCCGTACCCGCTGAAGTGATTTTGCGCCTGCTCAACGCCTGCCGTGGCCCCCACCACCGCGAAGGTGACCGGATCCACCACCGTCTTCCAGGCAATCTCGAACTTCTGCTTCGGCGTCAGCGGAACCGGATCGGGGATATAGCTGACATAGAAATTTGGAATCACGGCGAGCACACGTTGCTTCTCTTCATCCTTGATCTCCTGTTCTGCCACCTCTACCTGTTCGGCCCGGCTGAGTCCGACAACCACTTCTGTGACCGCGGCCGCAACATTCAACCGGATCTGCGGAAGCGTGTCGATCTCTCCCGAATGCAGGACTCCAGAGATGGTTTGCATCGCGAAGCCGGTCGCCGAAATGGTCAGCTGGAAGGGGCCGGGAGCAAGGTTGCCAAAGGAGAATTGCCCATCGACGCCGGAAAGGACATCTCGGTTTAGGGAGTGATCGTCCGCGGTGAGGCTTACCCGGGCTCCCGTGACGACGGCTCCACTAGGATCAACCACCGTTCCGCTGATGCTTCCGGGCAATCGCGGACGGGTGGCCGGGGGGGTCTGTCCTAAGCAGAGACACGTCCAACCCAGACCGACAAAGGCAAGAGGTATGAGTGCAGACTTGAATCGGAAGGCCATGAATAAAATATCTTCTCGTCCTGCTCACATCAATACCGGTTCGTCCCGTTTCAGATGGGTGGTAACCGTCTTGCGGTGGGAGAATCCCTGCACAGAGATTACACTAACTATTCCAACGGATTGCCAGGGCGAGTCCTTCGGGAAACAGCTTATCGGGCCTTCTCGTTTTTCGGTGGTTACGAAGGTTTCAAATCCGTC
>PKYX01000527.1 GCA_003132825.1 Acidobacteriaceae bacterium | reverse complement strand
GTTTGCCCACTCGCGGCGCCTCATTTATACTTCCTCTTGCCCTAAAACCACGGAGCAACCGAGGAGCAGCGTAGTTTCATGCCCAAGCGAACATTTCAGCCTAACCGGCGTCATCGCTCGAAGACGCACGGATTTCGTACTCGTATGAAGACCAAGAGCGGTCGGGCTGTGGTCTCGCGCCGGCGCGCCAAAGGCCGCAAGCGGGTCTCGGTGAAGCCTGGTTTCCGTGAGTAGTTTCTTTCTCTGGAATGGCGGAGGTCCACACCCTGAGTCTGGGTTGTGAGCTGTGACCGCCTGCGCTCCAAATGGGAGTACCAATCTGTCGGGCTCTGGCAAACGGGCCGGATTTCCGCGCAGTGCGCGCCTGCTTCGCCACGCTGACTTTGAGCGCGTGTACCAGCAGGGCCGGCGCCACTTCGCCGCCCACATGACGGTCTTCTATCTGCGGCGGGCGCAAGGGCAACGATTTCGAGTTGGGTTTACGGTGGGGCGCGTGTTGGGCGGCGCGGTCGAGCGCAACCGCATGAAGCGGCGTTTGCGCGAGGCGGTTCGGCAGTACTGGATGGACGCGAGCACTCCGGCCGACGTGGTGATCAACCCGAAAAAGTCGCTACTGAAGGCTGAGTTCCGGGAACTGCTGCAAGAGGTAGAGCGCGCTTTCGCCGTCATTCAGCAAAAGCTGGCGATCGAGTCCGAGCGCAGGAGTTGAGTTTCTGGTTCCCGGGGATCTCTGGAGAAATCTAGGTTGAAGCGGAAAGATCATTCGATGAATCGGCTCGCCAAGGTTACCGTGCTGCAGTTGGTTCGCGGGTACAAGTGGATTCTGTCGCCCTGGTTGCCTCCTGCCTGCCGCTACCTCCCGACCTGCTCGGAATATGCGATCGAAGCGGTGGAGCGTTACGGTGCCTGGCGCGGCCTCGGCATGGCGGCCTGGCGCATTTTGCGTTGTCATCCCTTTGCCGCGAGCGGCTATGACCCAGTGGTGAAGAACTCCGCCCCCATCGAGGGGCCAGCAAATTTTGAGCCGCCTGCGTTACGGCCGATCGAACGGTAGGACTCTTTGGCAGACTTCCCCAACCCACAAAACGAGCCTGGAATGGAGCAGCGGCTGTTGCTCGTCCTGGCGCTTACATTCGTGGTCGTCGTATTGTTTCAGCCGCTATTGAAGAAGTACCTGCCCCAGGCTACGACCGCTCCCGCCCAGATTCAACCTCCGGCGCCGATGCAATCGCAGGCGCCAGCCCCGGCCGCACCCGCCAGGGCCGGCCAGACCGCTCGAACCTTGGCGGTCACGAAGCAAGCCTCGGCCGAAACTGAGAGCGTCATTGAGAATGACCTCTACCGCATCACTTTTGACAATCGAGGTGGCCAGGTCAAGTCCTGGATTTTGAAGAAGTATGAAGATGACCGGGGGCAGCCACTCGATTTGGTCAACGGTGCGGCCTCCGTGAAATATGGTTATCCGCTTTCGCTGTGGACCTATGACGAGGCGCTGCGGAATAAGCTGAACTCGGCGCTCTATGTTCCTTCCAGTTCGGGCCAGATCACAGCCCCGGCGGAGGTCACATTCGAATACGCTGACCAGGATGTCAGCGTCCGTAAGACGTTCCGCTTCGATCACACTTATACGGTGGCGGTTGAAACCTCGGTTCTGGTCGGAGGAGCGAATGTCTCCGCCTTCCCCATGTGGCCGGCGGGCTTCGGTGACGAGTTTACCCCGGCGGCGTACGCGGCCAGCCGCATCGAGTATCACAACGAACAGTCCTCGGAACGGAGCTACCTGTTCTTCCCCAAGCTGACCGAGCGCCTCGCCATCAAGGCCATCAGTAGCGGTAGCACCGTGCACGGCCCGTTCCAATGGGGCGGCGTCGTCAACCAATACTTCGCCGCGGTGTTCGTTCCCGATGACCAGCAGAACGCGGCTCTGGTCACGCTGCGCAACGCGGTCGAGATCCCCAAGGATTGGCAGAAACCGAACCTGCAGGACACGACCAAGGCAGAGGTACTGGGCGCGGCCGTAGGCAATCTGAGTGGCCCGACTGTCGAACGCCTCTTTGTGGGCCCGAAATCGCTGCAGATCGTGGAGTCGGTGCCGGTCAACGGAAGCAACGCCACTTCCGATCTGCGCGATCTGATTAATTTTGGTTTCTTTGGCGTCATCGCGCGTCCGCTTTTTATCTGGCTCCGCTGGACCTATGCCCATGTGGTCCCGAACTGGGGCTGGGCCATCGTCATCCAAACCTTCATCATCACTGTGGCCCTGTTGCCGCTGCGCATCTCCAGCATGAAATCAGCCCTCAAGATGCAGAAGCTGCAGCCGCAGATGAATGCCATCAAGGAGAAGTACAAGAAATACAGCATGCGCGATCCGCGCAAGCAGGAGATGAATCAGGAGATCGCCGCGCTCATGAAGAAGGAAGGGGCCAGCCCGGTGGGCGGTTGCCTGCCCATGCTCATCCAGATGCCATTCCTGGTCGCCTACTACAGTATGCTGGGTTCCGCGCTTGACCTGCGCCACGCGCACTGGCTGTGGATCAGCGACTTATCCTCCCATGACCCGTACTACATCCTGCCCATCGGCATTGTGATTACCATGCTGTTCTCGACCAAGATGACGCCGCAGACCGGCATGGATCCGGCGCAACAAAAGATGATGAATTTCATGATGCCGATGATGATGGGTATCATCAGTTTCAACCTAGCCTCGGGCCTTTGCCTATACTGGTCCGAGAGCACATTGATCACAATCGTGCAGCAAGCAGTGATGAACCGCACCAGCCTAGGCCGTGAGATGCGAGAGATCGCGCTGAAGCGAGCCCGGAAGAAAGACAAGTAAGAGCTGTCGGCTCGAGCCTTCAGCCTCTTGCCTTCAATCATATGCGCGCAGTCGCCCACGACTAGCTGAGAGGTGACGGCTTAGAGCTGAGAGCTTCTTATGTCCATTCCCGACAAAATCGCGGCTGCAAAAAAAATAGATGAACTTCTGCGGGAAGTTGTAACCCACGGCGCTCTGCGCCTGAAGTATCGCATCACCGTGGACCCGCCGCTGTCCGAGGAGCGGGACTGGGAGAGGCCGGAAATCTTGGTCCAGCTTTCCGGCCCCGATTCTCCGCTGCTGCTCGAGCGGGGGGGAGAGCTGTTGCGCTCGCTCGAGCTGCTGGCGCTCGAAATGCTCCGCCTGCAGGGCAACGAGCACGAGAAGATTTGCTTCGACTGCATGAATCACCGCGCCCTGCGCCTGGAAGAACTGCGCATCGCAGCCAATGTTGCGGCGGAGAGGGTCCGCGCCACCAGCGCTCCTTACGAATTCGCTCCCATGTCCTCGCGCGAGCGCCGCATCGTGCACCTGGCTTTGCGGGACCAGGCCGACCTGCGCACCGAAAGTGAAGGCGAGGGTCTGCGACGTTATGTGGTCGTTTACCCCAAAGACTATAAGCCCAGTGCTCGGCCGGTGCGGAAGTCGATTCCCTAGGGCCGGCCCGAGGCTACGCCGCGGGCGCGGCGATCCCTGCTGTAGGCCCTCCGGTAGAATGCCTTCCGTGAACCTCGACGACACCATAGTCGCCCTTGCCACTCCTCCCGGACGTGGCGGCATTGGAGTGGTTCGCCTGGCCGGCCCGGATGCGCGTGCGTTGGCTCTCCCCATGCTTCGCTTGAAGCGCAATCTAGAGCCAGGCAGCGCGGTTTTCGGGGAACTGGTCGAACCGGAGGCAGGGGGCGCCGGCGCTACTACGGGCGACGAGCCTACGTTTGTATCAGGAGCGCGGGATCCGCTCACCGCCGACCCACCGCCGCCCCGGCAACGAATTGACGAAGTCGTCGTCACCTACTTCGCCAAGCCGCACTCCTACACCACCGATGACATCGTCGAAATCTCGGCTCACGGCTCGCCAGTCGTTCTCGGCCACATCGTGGAGCTGGCCCTCGCCCGCGGCGCCCGACTTGCCGAACCCGGCGAATTCACCATGCGCGCGTTCCTCAACGGACGCATCGATCTTACCCAAGCGGAAGCCGTCCGCGACCTGATCGAATCGCAAACTCTCTACCAGGCCAGAGTCGCCTCCCAACAGCTGGAAGGCGCCCTTTCCCGCCGGGTTCAACCACTCAAACAGAAACTCGTCGAACTGGTCGCGGTGCTGGAAGCCGGCATCGACTTCGCCGAGGATGACGTTTCCGTCCTTCCCGCCCCTGGGATTCTCGAGCGCATCTCCGCGGTTCTCGCGCCGCTAGAGGAACTGGCCCGCTCTTTCGCCTACGGCAGGCTGGTCCACCAAGGCCTGACGTTGGCCATCGTGGGCCGTCCCAATGTCGGGAAATCGAGCCTGTTCAACCGCCTGGTCGAGCGGGAACGCGCCATCGTCACCGCAGCCCCGGGCACGACCCGCGACTTGGTCACAGAAACCGTGACCATCGGCGGCATCCCGGTTGAGCTCATCGACACGGCCGGCATCCGGCGCGCTCTCGACGAAGCGGAAAGCATCGGCATTCGCAAGTCGATGGAAGCCCTGGCGGACGCCGACCTAGTTCTGGTTGTCGTCGATGCTTCCTTGCCCATGGCCCCCGAAGACAGCCAGCTGCTTGCGCAGGTCGCCGAGCGGCCGGCCATTTTGGTAGAGAATAAGGCAGACCTCGCCAGCTCCCCGACCGCCGCGATTGGGTCTCAGCTGCGGCTAGTTCGAACCTCAGCGATCACCGGGGAGGGCATTCGAGAACTCCGGGCAGAGATTTTCCGCCATGTCGGCGGCGAGCCAGGCGCTCAAGCCGAGACTGGCTTCCTCACCAACCTGCGCCACCAAGAACTGGTAACCCGGTCGGCCGCCGCCCTCGATGCCGCTCGCACCGCAGTCAGGAACAAGATACCGCACGAGATGCTCCTCATGGATCTTTACAATGCCCTGCACCCGCTCGACGAAATCACCGGCGCCACCACCACGGATGACATCCTGAACTTGATCTTCAGCACTTTTTGTATTGGAAAGTAACTACGATGTTCCCCAGCGTCCGGAAAAATGTAATGGCAACCTGCGGTGGTAAACTCCAGAAACTTCAATGATTTTGAGACAATACTACCTGGGTTGCCTGGCCCACGCGTCGTATCTGCTCGGAGACGAAGCCAGTTCGACCGCCATCATCGTCGACCCCCAGCGCGACATCCAGCAATACTTGGCCGACGCCGAAAGATCCGGACTACAGATCCGCCACGTTTTTCTCAGCCACTTCCACGCCGACTTCGTCGCCGGTCACCTGGAGTTGCGCGCCCGTTGTGGCGCGGCCATCCATCTCGGCTCCCGCGCCCAAGCGGAATACGCTTTCGAGGCCATGAAGGACGGCGATACCCTCGAGTTTCCCGGGCTGCGGCTGCAGGTGCTCGAGACTCCCGGCCACACCATCGAGTCGATCTCGATCCTGGTGTTCGATCTCCAGAAGGACCCGGCGCAACCTTACGCTGTTCTCACGGGCGACACGCTGTTCATCGGCGACGTGGGCCGTCCGGACCTGCGCGCGTCGCTTGGCTGGAGTGCCCACGACCTCGGCTCCCACCTTTATGACTCGCTCCACAACAAACTTCTGAAGCTTCCCGACGAAACCCTGGTCTACCCAGCCCACGGATCCGGCTCGCTGTGCGGGAAGAATCTCTCCTCCGACACGGTCTCCCCCCTGGGAGTTCAGCGGCTGACGAACTATGCGCTGCAGCCGATGACGACGCAGGAATTCATTCGGCTCGTCACGGCGGACCAGCCGGACGCTCCTCCGTACTTCACCTACGATGCCATTCTTAACACCCGCGAGCACACTTCGCTCGACCGGAATCTCGAACAAGTTGTCCATCCCATCGAACTCGATGAGGCCCTGCGGATGGGAGATGCGGGCGCTCAGATTCTCGACGTCCGCGACCCCGCAGAATACGCCAAGGGTCACCTCGCCGGCAGCATCAACATCGGACTCGGCGGCCAATACGCTACATGGGCGGGTACGGTACTTGACCGCGCCAAGCCCATCGTGATCATCGCCGAGCCCGGACGCGAGAAGGAAGCCGCCCTGCGGCTGGGCCGCATCGGTTTCGATCACGTCACCGGCTACATGCAGGGCGGCATGGAAGCGCTAGCCGGCCGACCCGACCTGGTGTGGCCAACAGAACGTATCAGCGCCCGGGCGGTGGCGGGGGAACTGGCGAGCACCGGTCCGCCGCTGTTACTAGATATCAGAAACCCGACTGAGTGGGCGACCAGGCACATTGACGGCAGCGTGAACGTCCCGCTCAACCACCTGCAAGAGCGCATTGCGGAAATTCCGCGCGACCGCCGCATTGCGGTCCATTGCGCGGGCGGCTACCGCTCCTCGATTGCCGCCAGCATTCTGCAGCAGTACGGGATCACGAATCTAGCCGAGATGGCCGGCGGCCTTGCCGCCTGGGAAGCCGCTAAACTGCCGGTGGTTTCCTAAGCCTGGGAGCGGACAGAGATAGAGTCGCCCGCAGTCCCAGAATCCCAATCTGCCGCGGTCCTTCGAACCCTGCCGACGCTACGCTTCCGGCGGATCCCTCTGGGCATCGGAATTCGCTGCCTGCTGCATCGCACGAAACCGAACTCTCGACGAAAGCGCGCCATTTAGCTATTGATCGGGGTGCCCATGAAATCGATATCTCGGTTTCCGACTTATCGGTTTCTTACCTTTCTGTCTGGCTCAACACGCCTTCGGCGAAATGCTGCCGGCGCTTTTGCCACTCCGAGCTTTGAAACACGCGCGGGCCGACTTCGATCAGCCGCGGCAGCATTTCAAAGACCGATACCTGACTCCACTCCGCGCCCCGGCGCGTGCGGAATCCGCGACGATTCAGTTCCTCGGCAATGCGCGCGTAGGAACCCTCCTGAACGATAAGTTCCATCAACAAGAGCAGGATTTCCCGCTCCACGGGATTCTCTTCCAACCGCTGTGCCTCGGGCGCGATCTGCAGCCCGAACGGCACATCGCCCGGCAACTGGGTCTCAGCGGTTTCGACCTCCCGCTCCCACTCGATGGCCACCAGTTTCCAGCCTTTCTCGGTCTGCTCTTTTAACTCCGCTGCTCCCGGCGCACCCGAGACCACCTGACGCACTCTCTCCGTTTTCTTCATGTTCCGACACCTCTCCCTCGAACTTCAAAGAACAGCCCAGCATCCGAAGTTCCGGATGAGGCGAAGAAAAGTGCTGTATTTGCAACGCGGCGGTTTCGCGGGGATCGAGGAACCGTCCGAGGATGGACTGGGGTGGGCGGAATCGGACAGTCGCGGGGCAGCTTACGCCGGAACGGCGCAGACTCGATCGGCCAGGGACAAGAACTAAGGGACCAGAAATGGTTCATGGCGAGTCCTGCTAAGCATAAGCTTCTGCCTCCGAGAGTCATTGGGATGTTCCGGGGTGTCCGATAGAATCGAGCCTGATTGGCCGATTCGATCGGGCATGGGTCGTTTGCCGCCGACCGTCGGGAACATTACGATCTTCCTAAATTCGGTCTTAACTTGTTTTCTGAGCTTGTTTTCTGAGCTTCTCGATCATTGTCGAAGCCGCTCTGTCATCGTCCGTCGCTACCGCTTGGGTTCAGCATGCGCATTGTGATCTCTCGGGTGCTATTTTGGACCCTGTGCGTCGGAGTTGTCTTCGGCGGGTTCTCTCCCTCTGCGATTGCCGAAGACAACGCCCCCATCCACGGTCTATGGGTCTGGAAGGGACCGTCGGTCCTTGAAGGCCCTGGGGCCGCGGAGAGGTTGCGAGATTTCTGTCAATCGCAAGGCATCAACGAAATCTACGTCTCGGTTTCCGATCACGGCGATATGTCGGGAATCGGACGCTTCTCTCACCTCATCGATCTGCTGCATCGCTCAAACATTCGTGTCGAAGCTTTGCTTTCGAGCGAAAACGCCGACGAGGCGGGCCAGCACCGGGAAAAGCTCCTAGATCATGTTCGGGAAATCCTCGAGTTCAATGAAGACCACCGGAGGGATCGGTTCGACGGGATTCACCTCGATGTCGAACCCCAACAACGACCGGAGAATAAAGGCGCCGGGAACCTTCGATTCCTGCCTGGCCTGGTGGATGCGTACCGCGAAGTGCGCGCTCTGGCCTCGCCCGCAGGGTTGACGGTCAACGCCGACATCCAGAACAAGCTTCTCAAGGGCTCGCTCGCCGAGCGCCAAATGCTGTTGTCATCCTTGCCGCGACTTACCCTGATGCTCTACGAGCTCAGCAGTCCCGACGATGGGGAGAACCTCTCCCAAAAGACGGACAAGTTGCAAACCGCCAGCCAGAAATTCTTGGATATGGCCTACGCGGGCTTGCGCGATCCGAATCTGGCGAAAATGGTGATCGGCCTGCGCACCCCAGACTATGGCGAACTGCTGCCCCAGATGCTCATGACACTCGACCAAGGGAACCGCATGAACCCGCACTATCAGGGATGAGCGCGACACTCGTACAACGATTCTCTCGAGGCCTCGCATTAGATCCTTGTCGAATACCGGGATGGCGAAAACGGAAGGATTCCGCTCCCCGTGCTTGTGGCTTCTGACTTACCCCCGGTCCCGGCTCACGGTCGCCCCACGAGGGGCGCACACCGCCACACTACTAGGGCTGCTGCTCGAGATTCTGCATGGCTTTGCGCACGGCGTCAGCCCGAGGACCATTCGGCTCCTCTTGCAGAAACACCTGGAGTTCCGCAATCGCATCCGGAATGCGGTTTTCCTGCAAAAGTGCACTCGCTGCCGTGTAATGCACGATGGCAAAGTGCTCGTGGGGGAGGCCATGCACCCGGTGAGCCGCCGCAATGGCCAGATCATAAAGCCCCAGCTTGAAGTCCACCTCAGCCTGCAGAGTGAGTGCGTCGACATTGGTCGGGTCCGCCGTCACCGCTTTTTTCAACAGCAGGTCGGCCTCCGGCAGCTTGTGGTCGACGACATCCATGTGGGCAAGATTCACCAGCGCCGGAACGCACCGCTCATTGACGCTGACAGCTTTCTGGAGCGCTTCACGCTGGCGCTCCTTTTGCCCGAGCCGGTCGTAGCACACTCCCTGATCGTTGTATGCCGAAGAGTATTGCGGGTAGATGGCGACGGCTTTGTTCAAGTGCTCGAGCGCCTTGTCCCAATGCTCCTCGGCCATGTCTGCATGCGCGCTGTCGAGTTCCTTCGCTGCCTTGGGAGGAACATTCAGGTCCGCAACCGCCACCGAGGACGCCCCGGGATGATTCGCAGCCCCGGGTTTGGTGTCTTCGAGCTTTTTGATCGACACCCGCGCACTGATGAACACCGCGCCATTTTCGAGCACGACCGGGTCGCTGTCGGTGGTCTCGATGCCGTCACCAGAAACCCGGATGTAGTAGTTTCCGGTTTCGACGTCCGAGAACTCGGCTGTTCCCGAACTACTGGTAAGAGTCACCGCAATGGCGGACTTGTTTATCCCGGCCAGCAGCTGGACGCGTAGCTGGCCGCCGGCGCTATTGCCATTCGGATAGACGACATCGACGCGAATCGTGCCCTTCCCGAGGAGTTGCGCCCAGGCCGGCACCGACATCAGCAGAAGAAACACTGCAAGCAAGCGGGACATCGCGACCTCACCGAGCGGGCCAAGCAGCCAGCGGAGAACCGGCTATCAGCGGTGGCCTTTGGCTACCTTATACTCCACGCCCCGCTCGTTTGAAATAGGGATGTTTCTGCGCCCAAGCGGGGGAACCATCGGTGCTGGTTCCTCCTGGCTGGGTTTCTCCTAGTTGGAGAGCGACCCGAGCGCTTCCCGGAACAGGGCCTCGAAGGACCCGCTCTTCGCGTTCTTCGCGAGCGCCGCCAGCGCCTTCTCTGCCGCCACCCGCGGATAGCCCAAATTCAACAGTGCGGACAGCACATCCTCGTCGACGGCGCTCATCGCCGGGCCGGTTGCCACCTCGCCGGCTTCGCCCACCGGCAGCTTGTCGCGCAACTCCAGCACCATCCGCTCGGCGGTCTTCTTTCCGATCCCCGGTATTCGGGTGAGCCGGGCAATATCATTGCCCCGGATCGCACCTACCATCTCATCCGCCGCCATCCCGCTCAGAATGGTGATGGCGAGTTTCGGCCCAATGCCGCTGACCGTGATCAGCTTCTCGAACAGTTGTTTCTCGCGGGAACGCAAGAAACCGTAGAGGGCGATCAGGTCCTCGCGCACGTGAGTGTGTACGTGCAGCGCCACTTCGCCGCCCACCCCCGGCAGATCTGAAAACGTGGGCACGCTGATGGTCAGGTCGTAGCCGACGCCGCCCACTTCCACGATGGCTTGGTTTGGATGCTTGGCCAGGAGCTTTCCGCGCAGATGGGCAATCATGCTGAGACATTGTAGCCCGAGAGGCGAAGACTCCGGGGCGGAGAGAATCCAACCCGGATCCTAGTTGGAATCCCAGTTGGGCTTAGAACAAAGAGCTCTGCCTTCGATTGGGTGCGATGCCAAAATGCTCGTAGGCCAACTGCGTGGCCACGCGGCCGCGCGGTGTCCGGTTCAAGAATCCGATCTGGATTAAGAACGGCTCGTAGATCTCTTCAATCGCGTCCGGTTCTTCGGCCAGCGCTGCCGCCAGCGTGCTCACACCCACCGGACCGCCCTGATACTTCTCGATGATGGTCAGCAGCAGCTTGCGGTCCACTTCGTCAAAGCCGTGGCGGTCGACCTCGAGCATCTGCAGAGCCGCCTGCGCCGTCGGCAGGTCGATCTTTCCTGCTCCCCGCACCTGCGCATAGTCGCGCACCCGGCGCAGGAGACGGTTGGCGATCCGCGGCGTGCCCCGGGAGCGGCTCGCGATCTCGAGTGCTCCGGCCCGGTCGATCTCGACCGCCAGAATCTCGGCCGACCTTTCCACAATGATCCTCAGGTCCTCGTGGCTGTAGAACTCCAGCCGCAGCACGATGCCGAATCTGGATCGCAAGGGAGAAGAAAGCAACCCCGCCCTTGTGGTGGCACCGATAAAGGTAAACGGCTTCACCTCCATGGTATGGGTCCGCGCCGAGGGGCCCTGCCCAATAATGATGTCCAGCTTGTAGTCCTCGAGTGCCGAATACAAAAGCTCCTCGAGCACCGGCTGCAGCCGGTGTACCTCGTCAATAAACAGCACCTGGCGGTCGCGGAGGTTGGTCAGGATCGCGGTGAGGTCGCCTTTGATCTGCATTGTCGGCCCCGAAGTCTGTTGGAAGGGCACACCGAGTTCATTGGCGATGATGGTCGCGAGTGTAGTCTTGCCGAGCCCGGGAGGTCCATAGAGCAGCACATGATCGAGCGCTTCGCCGCGCGACCGAGCCGCCTCAATGGCCACCGCCAGATTCTCTTTCACTTTGGCTTGCCCGATAAACTCCACCAGGCGCTGCGGGCGTAGCTTCAATTCAAAGGAAGAGTCATCCTCGACGGGCACCGCTGACACCAGCCGTTGCTTTATATCCGGAATGTTTCGCGCTGTAGCCATCTGGTCGGATAGTAAGCCGAATTTCAAAATCAGACAATCGCCAATTTCGTTAGCAGCGAACTAGCATTCTCTTCGCCCCAATCTTACCGCCTGCTTCACTGCCTGCTTCGCATCAATCTCTCGTCCTCGCGCCAACTCGTCCGAGCTCTCCCCCTGTTTTCCTCTCCTCTCCACAACCAAAACCACATCTCCACAACATCTACACAGGCAAGTGGGACTTCTCGCTTGCGCTGAAGCCCTTCCTCGGGCAAAGTTTACAGCGCGACTCAATGCCATTTTCTGTGTCAAGTTCCGGACGAAATCAACTATTGCAGTGGTTTCCTTTCTACATTCACCGTTTGGCCGGTGATGTCGGTTACCGCGCCTCGAAGGACTACCACCAGGCTTGGTACTTGAATCTTCTATTTGCTTCTTGGATTTTTGAGCGCCCGGGGTATTTGCTGGACGACGGGCAGTTGTGGCGCCTAGGAGCGATATTCTTTCATTTGCCGTCGGCACTCTGCTATTCCAGAGTCCGCGCTGAACGTCGCAGTCTCCGTTACTGCTGGGTAAGTAGTGATATATTCGCTATATGTTCGCCCCTGAGAAAATAATGGTTGGGACAACCCCAGAGTCAAACTGGAGAAACACAAGATGGCAACCACGGGCGAAATGTTCTATTGGGATGATGAAGACAGGGAAGACCAAGAAGCGCGCCGAGCGATAAATGCGCGGCGAACCTACACCGACACCGCTTGCTGCAACTCGTGCGGAACTTCGCTCAGAGGATCTGCTTTTCAATGTGCGGTGTGCAACTCTTTGGTCTGCGCCTTATGCATTTGCTATGACGAGTGCTGTCCTACCCACACAAACGCAGGAAGGGAGGCGCTGTAGCAGGATTAAAGGAAAGCTTCAGGTTTACCGGGCACCGGTTTTTTACCGTCCAAACCCCGACCATTATCGGTTTACTTTCGGAGGAGGCGTTAGTCGAGGATGCCAATGAGAGAAATTGTACGCAGCGGTCGAAGAGAAAATTATTACGTCACTGACAACAGCTTCATTGATCACTACGCCAGGGAAATGCAGCCTGTGGACATTGCCGTGTACCACGCGCTTGAGCGTTATGCTAACTGTCATACACGTTCCACATGGGTAGGTACAGCGAAGATAGCCGAAGTGTTGAATGTTTCTCAGCGAACCGTCCAGCGATCGCTGAAGGTTCTAGAGGATCATAAGCTGATTCGGATCGTGCAAACCTCGACGTTGAAAATGTATTTCATTGTACCGGTGCCACCGCGCGCGAAGATGGCCGCTATTCCTCTTTTCGACCGAATCGAGGAAGAAGAATTCTCTATACGCGACATCAGTGTCGCAGAAGCGACATCGGCGTCGCCTTTGCCGTCATCACCGTCGCGTATGCCGTCACAAGTGTCGCGCGAGGCGACTACAGCGTCGCGGAGTCGCGACACTGTTGGCGGCCCATATAAGGAAGAACAAGACTTACTGAACAAGACTATAGAACAAGACTTATTTAATAAGTTTTCTGAAGAAGAAAGACTTGAGATAAAGGGATCTGCGCAACGCATCATGACGATTCTGAGACTTCCAGATTCGTCTATCAGCGACGCAATTGCTGCGGTTGAGGAAAAAAGAAGGCAAACGAAATTATCAATGGACGGAATAGTGCAGGATATCGTGACGGAAGCCAGGCTCGCTGAACGTAGGGGCATAGAGAACCACGAATTTCTTGAGGATTTTCTAGCTGAGCGATATGCCCGGGAAATACTGAAGAACCTTGATCTTCCGGTTACGAATAGCCTTATCTCCACGGTTAAAGCTTCGGTTAAGGCCGAGGTAACGTATAGACGGCTCCCAATTGAAAAAGTGGCAGCCCTCGTTACAAGCGCAGCAATTGAGGATAGGCGTAGGAATGTAGCGATCGACCGATTTTACTTTGAAGGTGTTAAATGGAGGTCAAGTGTCAGAGTTAGCAAAGCCGAGCAAAGAAAACTCGATAACCTTGAAGTCAACGCAAGGGTCAAGCAACGGCTCAGAGAAAGGCTTGGAGCTTCTTGACTGGATCAACGATCAGTTGACGATCTTGGCCGAGGCCTTTGGCGAGACACTGACAGAACAGCGCCAAGAAATCTATTGTGGTGGCCTCGCAGATATTCGGCAGAATCAATTGGAAATTGCCTTCCGCAGAGCGCGGTACGAGTTGAAATGGTTCCCAAAGCTCGCCGAGTTACGTGAACTTGCGGGCGCTTTACCGGGAGCGGCAAATGACGGTCGTTCCGGAGCTGAGGAGGCGTGGGCCAGGATGCCGAAGGGAGACGGCATGGAGGAAGAAAGTATCGTTTGGTGCGAAGAGGAACGTGCCGCTTACAATGCCTGCCGAACCCTGCTACGCGAGGGCGATCAGATTGGCGCACGCATGGCCTTCAAGGAACGTTATGAGAAGGAACTAGCAGAAGCGCGCTCCTACGGAAGGCCGGTCAAATGGACAATGAGCGTCGGTTATGATATTGGGCACCGGCTGGCTACGCTGGCGAGCGCAGTCCAGGAAAACCGAATAAGTTTAGAGAATGCTCTAGATTTCGTGCCCGGCGAGCGGCAGAATGAGTTTGCGCAGATGCTGCCGGCCGCGCAAGCTAAAGGGCTGCTGATGGGGGAAGTCAAGAAAATGTCTAATTTGCCCGGGCTAGTCGGAATTTTAGCGAAGATGGAAATGGAAGGCACCCTACCGGAAGAGCTCAAAGCAAATCCGCGTCCCTTGTACAGCGCCCCATCTGATCGCTCCCCGGACGAGTGGCGTGAGCTTCGCCAAAAGGTCAACGCTCAGCGGGAGTTCCTGAAGCGTTCACGGAATGGATCCCCGAGTGGCGTGGCTTGAACATCCGCACTGCAGCCAAAGTCAAACCTTCGATCTGTAGCAGCTAACCTTCTATGGTCGGCGCAGGCCGATGTGAGTCTCAACGCCCCCGACTACCGTCAAAAATTCCGCACTGCCACCTCCGGTGAAGAAAGTCGTTACCTGCTCGGTGCCGAATCCACACTAGAATGGCCTCGTGCTTTCTACCGGGCTCGAGTTCGTGCCCACGCAGGACGCCGAGGTATTCGCGGCAGTTCCGGCCGGGGCCGCCGTGTTCCTGCTTCGCGGGGACGACGTCCATGCCGAGCCCTACGTCAGCAAAACTGCGAACCTGCGCCGGCGCCTGCAGCGGCTGCTCGGCCCACCGACCGAGCACAGCAAGAAGCTCAACCTGCGCGAGCGCGTTCGCTCCATCGAATACAGCGCGACCGGGTCGGATTTCGAATCCGGTTTTCTCCTGTATCAACTCCTGCGAACCGTTTTTCCCGGCACCTACGCCGCGCGCCTCCGTCTGCGTTTTGCGCCTTTGGTGAAGCTGCACCTGGAAAACCAATACCCGCGCGCCTCCGTCACCACGCGCCTCGGGCGCCGGCAGGGCCGGTCCTTATACTACGGACCCTTCCGTTCGCGCTTCGCGGCCGAGAAATTCGCCAATGACTCGCTCGACTTTTTCAAAATGCGCCGCTGCCTGGAAGATCTTCATCCCGATCCTCTATTTCCGGGCTGCATCTACTCAGAAATGAAAATGTGCCTGGCGCCCTGCTTCAAGGGCTGCGGGGATGATGAATACCGCGCCGAGGTAGGCCGCGTGCAAGCCTACTTCGACACCGGTG
Organism: Acidobacteriaceae bacterium; assembly: GCA_003132825.1. GTDB lineage: Bacteria > Acidobacteriota > Terriglobia > Terriglobales > Acidobacteriaceae > PALSA-270. Next base: position 3,836 of record PKYX01000527.1, on the reverse strand, counting down.
GCGAGTCTCTCTTGCGGGAAATTTCGAGCCAGCGCGATCAGGCCTCCGCCGACCTCAAGTTCGAGGATGCAGCCGCGCTGCACGCCCGCCTCGAGAAGCTCAACGCCGTGCTCAGCCAACTTCCCGAGATCGTTCGCCGCATCGATCTTCTGGCCGGGGTCATGGTGCAACCGAGCGCGTCACCCGGCTCGGTCACATTCCTGCGCATTGCCCGCGGATCGATTTCGGGCCCGGCCAGCTTTCCGATCCAATCGGGAGAACACGCGAAGTCGCAGTCGATGGAATCGAGAGTGCAGGAAGCGCTCGATCGGATCCCGCCGGCCGGCGGGAGAAGCGCCATCGAAGCCATGGAACACCTAGCCTTGCTGACGCGTTGGTTCTACCGCAGCACTCGCAGCGGAGAGGTCTTCTTGGCCGATGCCAAGGGTGCGCTGCCCCTGCGAAGACTCGTGCGCGGCATCTCCCGAGTCTATCGCGGCGAACCTCCCGCGCTCGGTGGCACCGAGAGCGCGAGCGCACTGCCCGCCCGGTAGCGGCTGCTCCGCGTTCCGCGCTACACTCGATCGAGGACACCGACCGGAGGCCAATCGATGACCCATGACGAGCGCTCTCTGCGCCAGCACATTCTCGATCTGCTCGCGGGCGGTGGCGCCCATGCCGGCTTTGACGATGTGGTTTCCGGCCTCCCCGTAAAACTGCGCGGCCGCAAGGCCCGGGGCCTGCCGCACACCGCCTGGATGCTGCTCGAGCACATGCGCATCGCACAACGGGACATCGTCGAATTCAGCCGCAATCCCAAATATGTCTGCCCCCACTGGCCGGAAGACTATTGGCCGGCGGACGAGGCGCCGCCCGGCCGCGCCGCCTGGAGCGCCAGCATTAAGAAGTTTCGGCAGGACCTGAAAGCCATGCAGGCTCTGGTAAAAAATCCGAAGACGGATCTGTTCGCCAAGATTCCCTGGGGTGAAGGCCAGACCATCCTGCGCGAGGCGCTGCTGATTGCCGACCACAATGCCTACCACTTGGCACAGCTGGTCGACGTGCGCCGGTTGCTCGGAGCATGGCCGGGATAGCCCAGGAAACGACCGGCCTTCGGCGGTCCTGCCGCGGGGCGCAGGCGGCCAGTCCTCCCGACAGGTCGGCGAAACTCCGCGGGGGACGACATTCCGTTCGGCCAAGCCAACCCAGATTAGAGACTTGAAGATTAAGAATTGAAATTAAGAATTAAGAATTGAAGATGAGAGGCTCCGGTTGTCAGGGCCAGAGCTGCGGGGCGATTCCCCCCCGGCCTCGGTCCTCGGGCTTCACGAAAGCAGATCCACGAAAGCAAATCCCCGGGCTTCACGAAAGTAACTGGCGCCGGGTCGGAGGAGACCCCGGGGCGTGGCAACCCGTGTGGGATAATAGCCCTGCCAGAGTCTTTCGAATGCCAGGGGCATCTAATCAACGTGGACAAAACTCGATTCTTTTTCCAACACTACGGCCTCACCGAACGCGATCTGGAGCGTTATCTCGCCGCTGCTCTTTCGGCGGGCGGAGACTATTCCGACCTCTATTTCGAGTATCTTTCTTCCACCTCGCTGATGGTGGATGAATCGATGGTGAAATCCGCCTCGCAAGGAATCTCCGTCGGTTGTGGGGTGCGGGTGATTTCGGGCGAGCGTACCGGATATGCCTACACCGACGATCTTTCTCCCGAGCGTATTCTGCACGCTGCCCGCACCGCCGCCCTGATCGCTACGGGTCCGGCTAAGACTCCTTCGGTCGGATTCCAGGAAAAACCCGCGCGCAGCCTCTATCCCATCTCGCTGCCCTCGGTCGACGCCGAGATCAGCGCCAAAGTCGAACTGGTCATGCGTGCCGACAAGTCCGCCCGCGCCTACGATCCGCGCATCAAAGAAGTCCGCGCCAGCTACATCGACGAGCTGCGCAATATCCTGGTGGTCGGCTCGGATGGGATTTTCGCCGAAGACTCGCAGCCCCTGGCCCGTATGAACGTTGGCTGCATCGCCAAGACGGAGACCAATTCCGCCCGTGGCAGCTCCGGCGGGGGCGGCCGGGTGGCGCTCGATTTCTTCTTCGGCGAAAAGACTCCTGAGTATTTCGCCAAAGAATCGGCCCGTCAGGCGATTCTGCAGCTCGACGCCCGGGAAGCGCCGGCCGGCGAAATGGAAGTCGTGCTCGGGCCCGGCTGGCCCGGCGTACTGCTGCACGAAGCCATCGGTCATGGCCTGGAGGCCGATTTCAACCGCAAGCAGACCTCGGCTTTCGCCGGCCTGATCGGCAAGCGCGTGGCCAGCGACAAATGCACCGTCGTCGACAACGGCACCATGCCCTGGCGCCGTGGTTCGCTCAACGTGGACGACGAGGGCGAGCCCACGCAGGAAACCGTGCTCATCGAAAAAGGAATTCTGAAAGGCTATCTCAGCGACAAGCTTTCCGCCCGCTTGATGGGAATGGCCGACACCGGCAACGGACGGCGCGAAAGCTACGAGCACATCCCCATGCCGCGCATGACCAACACNNTTCGGCGGCGGCCAGGTCGACATCACCAATGGCAAGTTCGTGTTCTCGGCTTCGGAAGCCTATTTGATCGAAGACGGCCAGGTCACGGCCCCGATCAAGGGGGCAACCCTGATCGGCAATGGCCCGGATGTGCTCACCCGTGTCTCGATGGTCGGCAACGACCTAAAACTCGATGAAGGCGTCGGTACCTGCGGCAAGGATGGCCAGGCGGTGCCGGTGGGCGTCGGTATCCCGACCATCAAAGTGGATCGCCTGACGGTGGGCGGAACCGGGAAAAAGGACAGCGGCGGTTTCATGCAGTAGGCCGCTGACTTCGAACGATACTGCTTGGCCATGGTTGTTGCGAGCCGTCCGCGGTGATTTTTCTCTGGGTGAATCGAAATCTATGCCTGAAACGCAACTCGAGTCCCGCACCCCGAAACTCGAAACTGACCTCAGAGACCTCGCCCAGGACATCGTCCGCCGCGCCATCGCCGGCGGCGCAACCTCGGCTGAGTGTGTCGTCCGCGAGGGCGACGAATTCTCGACGCTGGTGCGCCTGGGGCAGGTGGAAACCCTGAAGGAAGCCGGATCGAAGGCCATCGGCGTCCGCGTCTTCCGCGGCCAGCGCGCCGCCAGCACCTACTCGAGCGACTTCTCCCGCGAAGGCCTCGACCGCATGCTCAGCTCCGCCCTCGAGCTCGCGAAGATTACTTCCGAAGATCCCTACTCCGGTATCCCCGAACCAGGTCAACTGGGCTCTTTACCCGGCGATCTCGATCTCTTCCACCCCGATGTCTACTCACTGTCCGGCGAAGAGCGCATCCAATACGCCCGCCGCGCCGAAAAAGCCGCNNCTCGACTACGATCCGCGCATCCAAAACTCCGAAGGCGGCTCCTTCGACGCCGCCACCGGACACAAAATCCTGGCCAATTCCCATGGATTCGTCGGCGAGTACCGCCGCTCCTATTGTTCGGTGGCCGCGGTGCCCATTGCCCGCGCGGAAAACGGCGCCATGCAGCGTGACTACTGGTTCTCGGTCGCCCGCAACCTCGGCCGTCTGGATTCGCCCGAGCACGTAGGCAAGATTGCTGCCGAGCGAACGCTTCGCCGTCTGGGCGCTCGTAAGGTGAAGACCGCGCAGGTCCCCATCGTCCTCGATCCCCTGGTCGCGAATTCCATCCTGGGCCACATCTTCGAGGGAATCAACGGGGACTCCGTATACCGCGGTGCCTCGTTCCTCGCCGGCAAACTGGAGCAGAAAATCGCCGGCGACCAGGTCACCGTGATCGACGACGGCACCATGCGCGGCGGCTTCGGCACCAGCCCC
>PKYX01000209.1:1230-12390 GCA_003132825.1 Acidobacteriaceae bacterium | reverse complement strand
ACGCCGACCTTGCCGACCTCGCCCTTGGCGTGCGGATGATCGCTGTCGTAGCCGGTCTGCGTCGGCAAATCGAAGGCGACCGATAGCCCGGTCGTTCCGTTAGCGAGCAGATACTTGTAGCGCTTGTTCGATTCCTCGGCATCGCCCATGCCCGCATACTGGCGCATGGTCCAGAGCCGGCCCCGATACATGGTGGCTTGCACGCCCCGCGTGTACGGGAAATCGCCTGGGTAACCGACCTGGCGGTCGTAGTCCCAGCCCTCAAGGTCCGCGGCGGTATAGAGCGGGTGGACCGGAATACCCGACGAGGTTTGCGGGTCCCCAGAGGCCACCTCGGGACCGGTAGCTTTCGGCTTCTCACTCATCTCGATGTCACCTCCGCCCGATGGAGCCCTGGCTCACGGGTCACCAGGGCCCTCCCCCCCGAGCACGGGTGGTAGGGCCAAAGACCGCGCGATCCAAATTCTATGCTGCTACGGGAAGACCTGCCGTGGCATGAAGCAGCTGGGTACGTCGGGCACAGCTGCAAGAATTTTCACTCTGGAGCGCAGCTTTCTAGCCGTGATGAGTACCGTTTCCTTACCCTCAGCGTTTCCGGCGCACACGCCAGAATGAGCTCAAACCGAACCAGGCAAACACCAAAGTGAAAATAATTGCCACCAGTACACGGCTGTTGTTGCTTTCGCCGGAATGGTAGCGAGCGTACTCGCGGACCAACGACAGGGCTCCGAGGGCCGCTAAAGCCAGGAAAACAAAGCCTGTGACCTCAAGCCAGAGCTGGCGCAGCACTCGTCCCCAATGCGCCGCAATGGCGCGCCCGCCCTTCCAGACGGCACCAAACGTGCGGCTACTTCCTGCGCGCTGGGCCGCAAACCGTGCCAGCATGCCCAGCTTGCGCGCAGTGGTGATATTGGCCATCGCTATCGATTTTATCGCTGTCGATTTTATCAGGGTTCCGTCGTACAATATCGCGTCGCAGGAGCGGCACCGAAAATAACGCGAGGAGCATCCAAAGAGTAGGGTTCTAGCAGATTTCGAGGCAAGAGGGTAGGGGAAGGGGGGCCACGTGGACCAGCAACTGAAGCAAATGATGAAGGAACTGGGTGAAGCGATCAACGAGTCGCTGGCGGACTCGGAGCGGATTGCGGAAGTCGTTTCCCGGATTAAGGACGGCGGATACGACATCTTTTTGGTGCTGGAAGCCACGATAGGCGTCAGTAAGCCCGGCGAGAAGTCCGCCGACAAGACTTCTCTGGTTACGACCCTCTCGAGCAACCCGGAGCTCAACATTAACGATCAGGACTTGAAGTTCCTGAAGTCTCTGCGCATCAAGATTGAGGATAACGAGGCGGCGTAGCCCGAGGACGGAAAATACATTTCCTCCTTACGGTCGTTGCTGCCGGCGGAGGCAGGTTGTCCGGTTTGACCCTACGGCTGGAGTCGCGTCCTTCACCAAGGCCCTTTGGTATACCGAGTCCGGTCTAAAGCTCCCCCCAGAAGAGTCCCGAGCTGCCGACCCCAAGACCCACTTCGGGATTAAGAAGTGTCACTGCCCTAGCCGCTGGGTCACCGGTTGCGATGCCTAACCCGCGAGGCCCGTCTGCCCGCCGGTCTCATCGGAAAAACCAGAAGCTTTCCCGCCAGCAGGCAATCCGTGAGGTTTTGATACCGCTGCCCTTCCGGCGCCCGCCTCTGGGACAAAAAAACTTCGAGGCCTCGCCGGGGCGGTCGCTTGGGCTTGCAATCGTCCGTCTCATTTCCGTACGAGTCCCTTGTTCTTACGGGTCGGTGCGAGCCGAGCGCCTTTCGGCAGCGTGCGGAGTCGTGCCCATCCCCCAACCGTCGCGAAACCAGTTCGGGGCGCCGCGACAAAATGGCAAGATGGGATCAGCCCCCGCTCCAGTCTGTATTCCACCGCCGGCTTCTCGCTGTGCTAGTATTTAGCGTTTCTTTGCTCGCTCGCGCGAGCGGCAGCAAAACGCGCAGCTCGGCAACGCAAAGGGCCGTACGGTCATCCAAGCGGAAGCCAGATGAAAGACACCCTGGGAGTTTTGTTGGCGGGAGGGGCGGGGGAGCGACTCTATCCCCTGACGCGCGACCGGGCGAAACCTGCCGTCACCTTCGGCGGCATCTACCGCATCATCGATGTCACCCTCTCCAATTGCATCAACTCGGACCTGCGGCGAGTCTACATTCTCACCCAGTACAAGGCGCTGTCGCTGAACCGGCACATCCGCGAGGGCTGGAACATTCTGGGACGCGAGATGGGAGAGTTCATCGAAGTATTGCCGCCGATGAAGCGGGTGAGTGAACAGTGGTACCAGGGCACGGCAGACGCGGTGTACCAGAATATTTACTCCATCGGCTCCGAACAGCCGAAACATGTGCTGATCCTCTCGGGCGACCATATCTACAAAATGAACTATGGGAGGATGCTGCGGCAGCATAACGAAAGCGGAGCCGATGTAACCCTGGCCACCATCCAGATTGATCCGCTCGAGGTGCAGCGCTTTGGCGTGGTGGATGTGGACCGCGACTCGCGGGTCATTGGATTCCTCGAAAAACCGTCGAAGACGGACTTGCGTTCCCCTTACAACCCGGACAAAGTTTCGGCGTCGATGGGTATTTATCTGTTCAACACGGATGTGCTCATTCCGGTGCTGCTGAAGGACGCCGAGGACCGCAACTCAAGCCACGACTTTGGCAAGGATGTCCTGCCTAAGATGGTCGATGAGTACCGCGTCTACTCCTTTGATTTTGTGGATGAAAACAAGAAAGAGGCTCTCTACTGGCGCGATGTCGGTACGCTCGAAGCTTTCTATGAGGCCAACATGGACATCGTTTCGGTCTCGCCGGTGTTCAACCTCTATGACGCGGACTGGCCCATTCGCACTCACCAGCGACAATATCCGCCGGCGAAATTCGTGTTCGCCGAAACGGGACGCATGGGCACGGCGCTCGATTCGATTGTTTCCGCAGGCTGCATCGTTTCCGGCAGCATGGTGAGGAATTGCGTGCTCTCCCCGGACGTGCGGGTGAATTCCTACAGTGAAGTGGATGCCAGCATCCTGTTCTCGCATGTGAACGTCGGACGGCATTGCCGCATCCGGCGGGCCATCATCGACCGCGACGTGCACATTCCCGAAGGCACCACGATTGGCTATGACAGCGAGGCCGATCGCCAGCGCTACTTTGTCACCGAGAGCGGGATCACGGTCGTGACCCGAGACTATTCGCTGTTCGAGAATCCGGTGACGGTGGATTACTTCACCAGCGAATAGCTCGGGCAGCGGGCTTCGGGTCGGCTCGATGCGCAGCGCAACCGGCTGTCTCCTTGGATCGGCGGCCCCTGCGATTTTGTTTTTCCAGCCGCCGCGCCAGAATCGTGCACGGCAGAAACCACGCAGAAACTATGGAGAAAGGCCGCCAGGAAAGCAGAGATCTTTTCTTGGTCAACGCGATCTCTGCACTGGCCGGGCAGGCGGCCGTTGCGCGAGAAACGGGATGAGAAAGCCGGCGTAGTTTAGACTGGCTGGCGAGGAAGGGACCCAAGAGAGCGAAAATGGCCAACATCAAGTCGAAAAAGGGTGTGATCGGAATTCTGACCGGGGGCGGAGACGTGCCGGGCTTGAACCCGGCCATTCGCGCCGTCACCTTCCGGGCGTTGCGCGAGGGCTATCAGGTGATCGGCCTGCGGCGGGGATGGGCAGGCCTGGTCGATATCGTGCGCGAGAAAGACTATGACAACAGCAACAACTTCCAGACGCTGACGGAGGAAATCGTCAACCGTGCCGGCCGGACCGGAGGGACCTTCCTGCACAGTTCGCGAACCAATCCTGGCAAGGTGCAGAAAGATCAAGTCCCGACACACCTGCAGGGAACCTATAACGCCGACCGGAACGACCTCACGGCGGAAGTGCTGAAAAATCTGGATTGGCTGGGCATCGAGTACTTGATTCCGATCGGTGGCGACGACACCTTGAGCTATGGGGTGCGCCTGTATCAGGAAGGCTTCAAGGTAGTGGCCATTCCGAAGACCATGGACAACGATGTTCCGGGAACCGACTACTGCATCGGATTCAGCACCTGCGTGACCCGCACCATCGCCATGACCAACGACCTGCGGACCTCTGCGGGCTCGCACGAGCGCCTAATGGTGCTTGAAGTGTTCGGTCGCTACGCGGGCTTCACGGCCATGCTACCCACCATGGCGGGGGCGGCCAACCGGTGCGTGATTCCTGAGCACAAGTTCGACATCGAGCGCCTGGCGGAACTGCTGGTGGAGGACCGCAACAAGAATCCGAGCCGGTATTCGGTGGTGTTGGTGTCGGAGGGCGCGATGTTTGAGGGCGGGGAAATGGTCTTCGAACGCGAAACCACCGACGCCTTCGGACACAAAAAGCTGGGCGGGATCGGCGACCTGGTTTCGGAGAAGCTGAAGGAACTGTCCCCGAAGTACAATCACGGAAAAACGATCGACGTGATCAACCAGAAACTCGGATATCTGGTGCGCTGCGGCGATCCCGACGCGATCGATTCCATTGTGCCGATGGCATACGGCAATCTCGCTCTCGATCTTCTGCTTGGCAGGATCCACGGACGCCTGGTGGTGCTCAAGAACGGCCGCTATGACAACATGCCGATCGACGCCGTGACCTCCACGAAGAAAATCATCAATGTGCGGGACCACTACAACACGGAACGTCTGCGGCCGCACTACCATAGCTTCGAGATGAAGCCGCTGTTTATCATGACCAGCGAGATGGGGTAGGGCGGCCCCTTCTCGGCCTGCTCGCCTGACTCGCGCACTGCCCCGAGCCGTCCCGCCCCTCGACCGCTCGAGCGGGGGATTGTTTCCGCCGGCAATGGCCGGCGTTCCGGTTGCGACTGCTTCTCCGCTTGGCCCTTGGCTTAGACCTTTGCCGGCCGCGTTCTTCACATCCTTGCGGTTTTCTGGCGTGATGAGGATCACTGACAAGGGCTCTCGGCCGAGAGAGAATTGGGCCAGCTCAGGAGGTGGAGCTTCCATGAAAAACTCTCAGCCAACTCTTAAACCCCCAGGCCATTCGGTCGAACTCCCGGACGAGTTCGAAGACGCAGTCCGACGCCGCGCCTATGAGATCTACCAGGAACGCGCCGGGCGCGGAATGGAAAGCAGCCCTGAAAATGACTGGTTGCAGGCAGAGGCGGAAATCTTAGCCCACCAGGTCCGGCGGAAAGCAGCGTAGGAAGCGAGGATGGTGGCGCGAAGCAACGCGCCGGGCCAGCCGGGCGGAAGCCACCCCCGGCAACAGGATGCCGGCAGGGGAGGGGACCGATTGTCGGACGGAGGGTCGAAAACCCGGGGTGCCACCCGCCCGACAATCTGCAACCGGGTCTTTCCGGAAATGGGAGTAAAATGGCCGCGATTGCGGCGGCGCCACGCCCCTGCTCCCGATTCATGCCCGGAAGTGCTCCCAGTCCGCGTCTCAACGCTTGGATGGTATTTGCCGTGCTCGGAATGGTCGCGATCCCGGCGGCCTTCGATTCTGGCGATTACCTGCGCCCGTCGCCCTCCGGATATGCGGCCATGGCGGAGGCGGCTCCGCCTGCCGCTACCGCCCCGCACCTTGCAATCACGTTCGACGACCTCCCAGCCCACAGCCTCTTGCCGCCTGGCGAGACGCGGATGGAAGTTGCCTCGAAGATCCTTAGGGCACTCGACGACGCCCGTCTGCCGCCCACCTACGGGTTCGTGAATGGAGTGCGAATCGAGGAACAACCCGCCGCCGCCGCCGTGCTCGACGCCTGGCGTGCCTCGGGTAACCCGCTCGGCAATCACGGTTGGTCCCATATGAACCTGGACCAGCATGCGCTCGAGGAGTTTGAAGCGGATGTGAACCGCAACGAGCCGTTGCTCGGCCCGCGGATGAAGGACCAAGACTGGCACTGGTTCCGGTTCCCGTTTCTCGCGGAAGGCGATACGCCGGAAAAAAGGGCCGGCATCCGGAGCTTCCTTCTAGAGCATGGTTACAAAATCGCCGGGGTCACGATGAGTTTCGGCGACTATCAATGGAACGAGCCCTATGCCCGCTGCCGGGCGAAGGGTGACAACCAGGCGATTGCTTCTCTGGAGAGCAGTTATCTGGCGGCGGCCGATGAAAGCATCAGCTATTCGCGTGGACTCTCGCAAACCCTGTACGGGCGGGACATTATGTATGTACTCCTGATGCACATTGGGGCGTTTGATGCGGAGATGCTGCCCCGGCTGCTGAGCCTGTATCGGAGGCGGGGTTTCCAATTCGTGACCCTGCCAGAAGCAGAGCGCGACGAGTTTTACCGCGAAGACACCGACCTCCATCTCTCGCCGGGCGCGGATAGCCTCGAACTGACCATGACAGAGCGTCATCTGCCGTTGCCCTCTCATGCCCTGGCGATCCCGTCGTTTGACACCATGTGCCGCTAAGGAAGGTGCCCTGGCCCTGGTCCGAGGTTTCCCGAAAACGGCCCGGCAGGCTTCGTCCTTTCTTCGCCCTGCTGATGGGGCACTGCTACAATGCCCTGTTTCGGATGGCAAAGAACTTTTGCCGCCACAACAACGTATCAGTCAACTGCTGTTAAGCCGGGACCAAGTCCAGCCAGCGGGTCCTTTCGGCTAAGACTGCGGACCTCCGGGGAGTGCGGGATTGGAAGATGCCCATGTCGCTGCGATGCTGGTCCGCCGCTGTCTCTCCGGCGATGCTGTGGCGTGGGAGGAGATTGTGCAGCGCTACCATCGGCGTATCTACAACATCTGCTATCGTTTCGCCGGATCACCCGATGATGCCCAGGACCTCACCCAAGAGGTCTTTATCAAGATGTATCGTACTTTGAACTCCTATGACCTGGGCCGGGGCGCTTTCATGACCTGGGTTACTACCGTTACCCGGAATCTGCTGGTGGATCACTTCCGTAAGAGCAAGCAGGACCGCATGACGGATTCGCTCGATACGGTGGCCTCCGAGCACGAGGACGCCATGCCGCTGAGCGAGCAGATTCCCGATAAGGCAGCACCGCCCGATTCAGGGGTGCAGAGCCGGGAAACGCGGGAAGCGGTCCACCGGGCGCTGCAGAAGCTGTCTCCGGAGCTGCGGGAGGCGGTCATCCTGCGCGACCTTCAGGACATGGACTACCGGGAAATTGCGGGAGTTCTAAGGGTTCCTGAGGGGACCGTAAAGTCTCGAATTAACCGCGGGCGTGCGGAACTTGCACGCCTGCTACAACGTACCTATAGGCAGGTGATGTAATGGCAGGAGAAAACCAAAGCGGAATGCAGTGCGCCGAGTTCGACGCCTTGCTCAACGACGCCCTGGACCAGACCTTGACAGGGCCGAAGCTCGAGAGCTTTCAGGCTCATGCTCACAGCTGCGCGGTTTGCGGGCCTTTGCGGAAGGAAGTGGAAGCGGGACAGCGCTGGCTCAAGTCGCTCGGGGAAGTCGAGCCGCCGGTTCACCTGGTGCGGAACATTCTGATCGCCACCAGTGGACTGGACACCAGCCGCTTCAACTCGGTTGTCCCCCGCGGGGAGTCGTGGTGGGATCGCTTCCTCGAGGCCGTGGTCACTCCGGCATTCGGAGTGATGCGGCAGCCCCGCTTCGCCATGTCGTTTGGCATGGTCTTCTTCTCGTTGTCGATTTCGCTGAATCTGGCGGGAGTGAGGCTGACCGATTTGCGCAATGCGGATCTGCGGCCGAGCGCCATCAAGCGTTCCTACTACGAAACTTCGGGACGGGTGGTGAAGTACTACGAGAATATCCGCTTCGTATATGAGATTGAATCGCGAGTGCGCGAATTCAAGCGCGTGACCGCCCCCCCGCTAGCTCGCCCCGAGGAAAAGCCGAAGGATCGCAAAAACGATACCAGTGGACAACCCGAACCAAGACAGGAACGCAACTACAGCCTGGGGGAGAGCCAGCCCGTGCTGGCGGCTGCTCCGCATGATCCGCCTGTAGTGACCGTGAACACGTACAGGAGGTTCTCATGAACTGCGCCAACCATCCCGATGTTCCGCGAGCGGCCTTTTGCCGCACCTGCGGTAAGGCGCTGTGCGCCAACTGCACGCGCACCGTGCGCGGTGTCATCTATTGCGAGAATTGTCTGGCAACCCGGCTCGAAGGCACCCTGCCGCCGCCCCCGGCGGCGTTTCAGGCGGGTCCGAGAGCGCTTCCGGCCCTCCCGGTTAGCGGTCCGAATCCCCCCTTGGCCGGCATTCTGGCCGGCATCTTTCCCTTTGGCGTAGGCGCCGTCTACACCGGTCAGTACGCCAAGGGCTTGGCCCACCTGGTGATCTTCGTGGCCCTGATCTGGGGGCTGTCGTCGAACGTCAATGCCCTCCTCGATACGGCACTCGGAATTGGCCTGGGCTTCTTTTGCATTTACCAGATTATTGACGCGATCCGCTCCGCCCGGGCCATTCAGATGGGACAACCGGCCCCCGACCCTTTCGGACTCAGCCAGACCTTCGGCACGGGAGAAAAGTTGGACACCTCGAAGGTCCCCCTGGGAGCGGTGATCCTGATCGGCATCGGGGCGCTCTTCCTGCTCCAGACGCTCGACGTTCCGTTCTTTAATGTTAGCCGGATTTGGCCTCTCTTTCTGATCGCGATCGGGGTCTGGCTGTTTGCCAAGCGTCAGGGGNNCTGGGCCGGTCGTGCTCGTTACCTTGGGCGTTCTGTTTCTGATTGCGGGCTTCGATGGGCCCGACTTTGGGCGTACCTGGCCGGTCCTGCTGCTGGCGATCGGCTTGGCTAAACTGCTTGAAGGCAAGACCCCTAGCGGCGGACCGCCGCCCGAGCCGGGCGCTGTTCCGCCGGCGCCGGGAACGGGATCGGCCCCCACCCCAAGCGAAATTCCTCAGCCGCCGTCGTCGTCCAGTGAGGTGCGAAATGGTTAGCCCGCTGAATCCAGTCCAAGGTCCTCCGCCGCGTCGGCATCACTCCTTTACCGGCCCGCTCGTGCTGATTATTGTTGGCATCGTGTTCCTAATGGGCACAATGGGCATGCTGAACTGGTTCTCCCTCGGCCAGTGGTTTGCGCATTACTGGCCGGTGCTGCTGATCGTGTGGGGCATCCTCAAGCTCATCGAGTACGAGCGCGCCAAGCGCGAGGGTGTGCGTTCCGCCGGCCTGGGCGCAGGCGGCATTTTCTTGCTCCTCCTGCTCATCGTCTTCGGCTTGATGGCGACTCAGGCGTCACGGTTCAACTGGGAAGCCCTACGCGACCAGATCGATGCGAACGGTGGTGATTTCCCATTTTTTGGGCACACCTATAATTATGAGGACCAGGTGCAACACGCTTTTCCCGCGGGCTCCAGCCTGCGCGTGGTGGATGACCGCGGCGCCGTAAACCTGACCATCTCCACCGACGACCAGATTCACGTCATGGTTCACAAACGCGTCACCGCGGAGAGGCAGGAAGAAGCTGACAAATGGAACGCCGGTACCAAGCCGCAGATCACGGTCAGCGGCAATGAACTCACGGTGAATGCCGATACCCAGGGCGCGGGCGACCACCCGGTCACGAGCGACCTCGAGATCTCCGTGCCCCGCAAAGCTGCAGCCATGATCGCCACGCGCCACGGCGACGTGAGCGTGCTCGGCCGGGACGGCGACATCGACATCTCCAGCCAGCATGGCGACGTATCCGTCTCCGACATCAACGGCAAAGTCAATTTGAATCTGGACCACAGCTCGGCCCGAGTGTCGCAGGTCGCCTCCGATGTGACCATCGAAGGCCGTGCCGACGACGTTTCGATCGAGGACATCAAAGGTGCGGTGCATTTGAACGGCGATTTCACGGAGAGCGTGAAGCTGGCCAAGATTGCGAAGCCGGTCAGCTTCAAGTCTGCGCGCACCGCCATGGAGTTCTCCAAGCTCGATGGAGATCTTGACTTGGACTCCGGCGACTTGGAGGTAAATGACATCACCGGACCGGTCCGCCTAGAAACCCGGGCCAAGGACATCCGCGTATCCGGCGTCTCGGGGGACTTGCGGCTCCAGGATCAGGACGGCGCCGTCGAAGTGCACGTCACCAAGGTGGGGAGCATGGAAGTGGACAATCGCCAGGGGGATATCCAGATTTATCTTCCCGATCGGGCCAGCTTCCAGGTGGATGCGCACGCGCGCAACGGAGAAATCCATTCCGATTTCAGCGAACTGAAGATTAGCAACACCGATGACGAAGGCACTGCCAGTGGCTCGGTCGGCAGCGGCGGCCCTCGGCTCACGCTGACCAACGAACACGGCACCATCGAGATTCATAAGGGATCGACGGTGGCGGAAGTCCCCGCCGCCCCGCACGCTCCCAAAGCGCCGGCTTCGCCCGCGGCCCCGGAGGCGACCGAGAACTGAGATTCCCGGCCGAGACTCCTCCCCAATCCCCGCAGGAGCCGCTCTGCGGCCGAAGGCCCATCGCCGGCGGGATGTCCACAGAACCCGTTCGGTTCTAGTAAACTACTGGGGCGGATCTTAGCCTATGCTACGCACCGGATTCATCGGCTGGAGAGGGATGGTGGGCAGCGTCCTCTTGCAGCGCATGCGCGAGGAGAAGGACTTCCCCGGCCTTGATCCGGTTTTCTTTTCCACCTCAAACGTGGGCGGCGAGGCTCCCGTCGAGGCCGGCTCGCGGGGGATTCTGCAGGACGCTCACGATCTGAAGGAGCTCGGACGATGCGATGTCGTCCTCAGCTGCCAGGGCGGGGACTACACCACCCAGGTCTACAGCGTTCTGCGAAAAAGCGGGTGGCAGGGATATTGGATTGACGCCGCCTCCACGCTTCGCATGGACAGAGACGCCGTCATTGTTCTCGATCCGGTGAACGGGAATGTGATTCAGGATGGCCTGGCGAAAGGTGTTCGCAGCTTCGCCGGCGGCAATTGCACAGTCAGCCTGATGCTGATGGCGGTGGCGGGTTTGCTGAAAGCCGGCTGGGTCGAGTGGATTTCTACCATGACCTATCAGGCGGCATCCGGCGCCGGGGCTGCCAAGATGCTCGAGTTAGTGAAGCAGATGACCTTTCTGGTCGACCCTGCTCGCGCCACTCCCTCGGAAAATGCTTTGGAGGTCGACCGCCTGATGATCGAGGCCCAGCGGTCGGCGGCTTTCCCCACCGAGGAATTCGGGGCGCCGCTGGCGGGTAGTTTA
>PKYX01000209.1:0-1221 GCA_003132825.1 Acidobacteriaceae bacterium | reverse complement strand
ACCATGCGCTGCCACAGCCAGGGACTCTGCATAAAGTTGAACCGGGATGTGCCGCTGGCGGAGATTGAGAGCGCGCTTGCCGGCAGCCATGCCTGGGTGCGCGTGATCCCGAACGATCGGCCGTCCACCCTGCGTTCGCTGACCCCGACGGCGGTTTCTGGAACCTTGGATGTTCCCATCGGCCGCCTGCACAAGCTGAAGCTTGGCCCCGGGTTCCTGGGCGCATTCACCGTGGGAGATCAGTTGCTCTGGGGAGCAGCGGAGCCGTTGCGGCGCATGCTGAATATTCTGCGGGCCCATTTGGGCGAGACCGAGCCGCAATTGGTATCGGCCGAGGCCCGCAAATAACCGCGTGCCCTGGTGTATCCTGCTGGTGTGAACAAGAAAGAAATCGAATCGCCCAAACAGACTGCTCGTTTTCTCTTCTGGGTCGTTTTCTTCGCCTTGATCGCCATCGCCGCGTTGATTTACTACCGCAAATGATCCGCTCCTTCAAAGGAACGAGTCCGACGATCCCGGCCTCCTGCTACGTCGACCCATCGGCGCAGATCCTCGGCGACGTGGTTTTGGGGGAGCATTCGAGCGTGTGGATGAACGCAGTGCTGCGCGGGGATGTGCATTCCATCCGCCTGGGCGCGCACTCAAATGTTCAGGATTGCAGCGTGCTGCACGGCATGAAGGAGCAGTACGGCGTCTCGGTTGGCGAATACGTGACCGTGGGCCACTCGGTCACGCTGCACGGCTGCGTGGTTGAAGACCGCTGCTTGATCGGAATGGGATCGATCATCTTGAATGGCGCGCGGATCGGCGCCGGCTCGATCATCGCCGCGGGTACGCTGATTCCCGAGAAGACAATCGTCGAGCCAGGCTCCTTGTGGATGGGATCGCCGGGCAAATTTCGCCGCCAGCTGAACGAGCAGGATCAAGAATCGATCCTGCGCTATGCGAGGAACTACCTGGGATACAAAGAGTCCTACATCGCGGAAGGGAAATAGCCGGCGTTCATTCCGGACCGAGGCGGTCCGGTGACGCAAGGGATTCTGGGCTGCGCCCGCGGGATCGCCGCTTAGAATGCCGGCCGCCAGTTGCTCCCAGCCGCAGTCGAACACCCGAAGAGCGACCACTGGTTATGATCAAAGCGGTTCGAGGAACGCGCGATCTGCTGCCGCCGGAGACGGCGCTATGGAACTTGGTCGAGGCTGCGGTGCGCGATGTCTTCCG
>PKYX01000542.1 GCA_003132825.1 Acidobacteriaceae bacterium | reverse complement strand
ACAACCAGAATGCACAAACCGGTTTCACCAACACTGTCGGCTTAACCAATGGGGGCGACTTATTTCGCGGTTTACCCGGGGGGAGGAATTGAAGCTTTTGCGGGTCCGATTGGTCTGCGGGCTGAAATTGGCGACGATATCTACTTCAACAGCGGCGCACACAATAACCTGCGAGTTACGTTTGGTCCGCAGTTGCGGTTCTAAGTCAAAGCGGCGTCTGGTGGCCGGTTGTGGCCGCCAGGTTTCGCCTTCCTTTAGCCGACCGGAACCGCGCGAAATCCGAAAAGACTTCTCAGACCTTTGTGGCTCGGCGGCTCTACCCCCCTTGGCCGCTGGACAGCGGGGTGCGGTTTCCCCCCACCGCCTGTCCTCGAAGCGTCATCTGAAAACCCTTACCTGACGGGCCGTTGAGCAGTGCTTGCCTGTGATAAAGTATTGCCCACCGCAAGGGCTGGCCTCGATGGGCTGGCCGCCACTTAGGTTTTGACGTTCCGAAGGAGTAGCCCCATGACCACTCTTCGCGATCTCGTGAAAGACCGCAGGCTCTATTCCATCGAGGCCACACGCACTGTGCTGGATGCTGCGCGTTTCATGATGGAACACAACATTGGCGCCCTGCCCGTGTTGCGCAATGGACAACTGGCGGGCATCCTGTCGGAGCGCGACGTCATGAACCGCGTCGTGGCCGCGGGTCGAACTCCTGGAACCACCGCGGTGTCCGAGGTAATGACTGCGAACCCGCGCGCCGTCTCGGCCGACGAGACCGTGGAGGAATGTCTGTTCATTATGCGGGAGTTTGGATTTCGCCATCTCCCCATCGTTGACGGCAAGGATTTGAAAGGACTGGTCTCGCTGCGCGATATCCTCATGCACCAGGCGGCGGAAATCGAGGGGCAGGCGCGTAAAGCCGCCTCGTAACGGCGGCTTCCGGCTTGCGGAATCCGATTCACTCCCGTCGGCGCAGCATCAGTTCTCCGGGTTGGGGCGGAAGCTTGAAGGGAAATTCGAATATCTCTCCCTTGAGCGGAACGCGGAGAATCAATTGTTCCTGCTTTTTCCACCCGTTAATCCACTTACTATCGGTGCTGAACAGCACCCATCCGCTGATTGCGGGATTGCTGGGACCGAGCTGTGCCGGCCGCAAACTATTTTTACCAACAAATTCCTGAAGTTCGGCCGAATCTTTCAGGAACGCTCGCATGTAGGCTTCTTTTGCCTCTTTCTGTTCTGGATGCTTGTCGATCACGCGTGCGGTTTCGCGATTCAGTTCGTCGGCATCGTTCTGCACTTTCTGGGAGAACCCATCCGGATCAAGCGAGGTTTGCACCACCCGGAAGTGGTTGACGAACTCCAGGGAAATATTTTCGACGCCGAGGTCGAGCACCTCCCGACCTTTGTAGCGTAGGTCGAGCAGCACCGCGAAGAAGGGCTGGTGCAGGCGATGAACTTTTTCAAGTTCCTGGGAATCGACGGTCACGGTGATTCCGAGATCGCCGGACCACACCCCGTAGGAGTAGCGTCCGTCGTCGCTTCGCGAAAACGTGCAGCCGGGACGCTGCTCGTCCCAGCGCACGGCAGGCATTTTTGACTTGTCATGGCGGGCGGCGTTTCCCGGGTCCGCGAACAGCAGGGCAGCGATTGCCAGGGCGAGAACCGAGACCAACCGAAGCGGCGCGCGATGCCAGAACCGGCGCATGGCTCAGATGACGGGCGAGGTTACCGTGAGAGTGACCGCGGAAGCGGTGTTGCTCGAGATCACACCGTCAGCGTCGACACCCACCACGGTGAACGAATAGGTGTTGTTGGGGGTCACTCCGCAGAGCGCGCTGGTCGTGGGAGTGGTATTGCCGCATGCGGGCATCAGGAAAAGTGCGCCGCCGATCACAAAAAGACCTAGCCAGCCCCAAGCTTTCCGCGACCGCTTTCCACCCACTGCAGCGCCCAGGCCCACCAGCGCTAGCATCGGCACAGGCATCCATAGTGCGTAGAAGCTGCGAGGATGAGCAACCGCCCCGGTGATGGTAGGGCCGCATGTGCTGATCGTGAGAGTGGAAGTGATGACGGCCGTCCCGTTCAAAGGCGGGTTGGNNGGATTGAACGAACACACGGGAGGGAAAGTGACCAGCGGAGTGATCGTGGTGCACGACAAGGTTATGCCTGAAATCATTTTGCCTCCGACCTGCCGGGTCGGGCTGCTATACCCGTTGATCGGATTAAGGCTGATCACTCCCTCGCTCCCGCTGCCGGCAGGGACGCTGCCTGGAACCATCGGACTTTGCACGCTGATGGTGAACTGAGGCGTAACCGCGAGCACCGTCAGGTTCTGGGGCGACGTGGTGAGAGTGCCGGAGGAATCAGTGCCGGTGATCGTAATACTGTAACCGACGGTTGTGGTTTGGACGGTGGTGGTGATTGTGGCCGTGGCTCCAGCGGGAAAAGTCACGGTCGTCGGACTCACCGCACAGCCGGGAGTCGAGGTCGTGGCCTGAGTCGACGAGACCTGGCAGGTCAGATTAACCGTCCCGCTGGAGCCGTTGATGCCTCCGATTGTGATATTGGAAGACGACGTCCCCCCTGGGGCAACCGCATCCGGCGAGAAGGGCGCTGCCTGCAGAGTGAAGTCGGCCTGAGCTGACGCTGACGACGGCAAGCTCAGACAAGTGGCCAANNGTGCCCGATCCGGATTTTCAACTTGCTTGGCAAAGACTTGGATTGCGAGGACTCGGATCTCAACATGAGCAGGTTCAAGTAGCTTCGATTCATAGAAGAACACAAAGGCTGCCCGGCTCCGCAGTCGGAAGTTGCAGTGCCATCCCCGGACAAATCAAACGCACGATGCGGGACTCGACGCCCAATTTTATCGCAGACTTTTCACCCGGGGACCGCACCGACAGTTGTTCCCACGGAATCTTCCATACTACCATCCCGCCGCCGCGAGCCGTCGTCGCCATGCGGGGACAGCCGCATCCGGTTGTC
>PKYX01000312.1 GCA_003132825.1 Acidobacteriaceae bacterium | reverse complement strand
AGCCCCTTCCATCCGGCTGGCTATTGTCTCGAACGCACACCGACACATCGAGCGCTGTCTCAAAGTAATGGCTGGCATAGAGCTGCTTGATAGCGACGTAGTCAATCGGGCCGGACCCCCGCGATTCGTGGTAAATAACCATGTGGTTCAGGCGCAGGGTAGGCTTCAACCCGAACTTCACTCGTTCCCAATAGAAGAAGTTTTCTGAATTCGGAAGCTGCGCCTGCGGATACCCGCTCAGGTAATGCTGCAGATCCGGAAGGTAATTCGGCAACCAGCGAGACTGGTTCAGCAGAGATTCGAATTGCTCTACGACAGGCAAGGGATGCTCTTTGTCGTAGTAGGTTCCCAGGGCGCTATTGCCATCTTTCTGGTAGCGGACTAGCTCCGCCAGCGCCATTTTCTGCGCCAACCGGTTCACTTGGGCGACGGCATCGGGGGCATGCCAGTCTACGGACTCTTGAAACTCCTCCATCGAGTCCGTGGGCAACTGCAGCTGACACTTGCCCGGTCTGCAGCTCTTGAGATCCTTGATGTCGTCGTCTTCGAGGACGAATCCTTCTAAGTCTGACAGTTTCGGAGGGGTGTTGAATTTCCGAACACCGAGATAGTTCGGTAAAGCGCGGAGTCTGTCTAGGTTCTCGGCGAACCTCAGGTAATCTTCGGGAGAAGCCTGGATGCGGATGGCGCCGAAAACCACGACTTCCGAGGGCTCCGCGCTTGGCAGTATTTGCGCTACGGCTTTGCCGTGTTCGATGTTTGCGATCTGATCGTCTTTCAGCCCGATGGATTGCTCAAAAAATGTGTAGGGCTCCGGGTGAGTTTGGGCAAGTCCGGACCCCGGGGCACAGAAAATCGGGGCACAGAAAAGAAGAGCGCTGACGCTCGTCGTTTTCACAGTCCAGCGATGAGTCATAGCGCTCCTCGGTTCCGACCGGCGGTGCGTAACACCGTCGTTTTCGCGGTAGCGGGGTATGGGATTAGGCGGCTCGGATGAAGCGGTCAACATGGTCGGCCCCGCTCCGTATCTTGGTCGCAATCATAATCCTGGAGATTCCGCTCATGAATACGGACACTCCAACCAGCGTACCAATCGCCCAGACCGAGCTAGAGGGCCACTTGGCGAGAATCAGTACAGCCAGCAGCAGGCTGGAAGCGGCATCAAAGAGAAACCATCCCCAACCATCTAGCGGCCTCAACTGGAACGCCGTCGCTGTCTGCAATCCCGCTTGGATCAGCAGCAACGCTCCAACAACTGCGGTCAGCGTTGCCACTCCCGCAACCGGAAAAAACGCTAGCCCGATGCCGCAGATGACGAAGAGCAGGCTCAAAAGAACCCTTAGAACAAAGTTGCCAACCGTCTGCGAGTAGAGCGCGAAGACAAATTGGGCAAGGCCAACGAAGACCAATGCCCATCCCAGCAGGACGGTCGTGATGGCCGCGGTTGCCAAGGGATAAACAATCAGGAACACTCCCAGGGCCGCGGTCACAATTCCCATGAGGATGCTCCACCCGGAACGCTTCTTCACTTCTTCAGTCAAGCTTTGTGTAGTCATTTCCATCCCCCTTATGTGATGTTGGTTAGAGGGAGGTCTGCGCGACCTCCCTTGGAGCAGGTGCCGAAACCAATTGGGCTGCGATGTTTCTGGTTAGGAGGCCTTAGCCTTTGCGGCCGCAGCTCTTGTCCTGAGCATCTGGACCTTTGCCTCCGCCTGACGTTCCGCGGCCTCACGTCTGTCTTTCGCCTTTTGCAACTGAGCCTGTATCTTTGAATCGAGCTGATTGATCTTTTCCTGGAGCTTTGCTTTCCGGTCGGCATGAGCTTTGGCGTGCTCTGCCTTCATTTGTGCCAGGTCGGCCTTCATGGCGGCAACGTTTTCCTCGTGGATGGTCTGCTTTACATCTGCGAGGGCGCGCCGGAAAACAGACCCGCCGATCGCTTCCATGCGGGTGTCCACGGGCGTGGTCCATTCCTCTTCAATTTCGGCGACCACGGCCACCCGGTTTGGCAACAAGACCTTGATGACGTCGTCGATGAAGTCCTCGCCGATGCGAGCATTGTTCAGGTCGGCGGCGCCGCCCGCGGCCAGACCTGCGGTAGCGCCGATGGCCAAACCTATCGGCCCGCCCAGCAGCCCGATGAGGCTTCCGAGAGCGGTGCCGATTAGAGTGCCGACCGGCCCAGAGTCATCCCCTTGCTTCACGGTTGCGGTGCCATCTGCATGCTTCGCCAGCACCGCGTAGGCGTAAACATTGATGCTGCCTTCTGCGTCCAACTGCAGAAGCGCCTTTTTTCCTTCGTACGCTTTGCTTTCATTGTCGAAAACCACCACTAACATGCGATCCATAGCTATCTCCTTTTCTGAGTTTGAATTGACACCCGAGTACCTTTTCGAACCGGTAAATCCATGACTTCCGACAAGTACGTTCCTTGCCCGATCGCCCGGTCGCACTTGGGGACCCTCATTCGAGCTCACGAATCCTCGGCTTTTCGGAGAGAATCCACTCCCGTACATATGGCGGGCAGTGCCGGAGCTCGATTCCCTTGGTTTCGCAAACCGCCAGCCAGTGCACCGCATCCAGATCAACCAGCCGCACCTGTTCAAGATCGAGTGCGATCCTGTGCTTGCTCCCCTCAATTTGTGCCTTCAATTCCTGCACCTGTTCCGATTCGATTCGCCCGCTGAGCCGCAGAATAGTGTCCGGCCCATTCGATACTTTCTCGATTTTCAAAACCATTTGCGGATCTCGTTCGCTAAGAATGCAACCAGGGTGCCAGACCTAAATTAATGACTCGACGAGTCTTCGCTCCCAGAGCTCGGTGGCGAATTTCGCCAATTGGTGAGTTCCAGCAGGGCCATCGACACTTCGAGCGCTGGCGGATAAAGCGGGTGTGCTTGGCCGTGGCTAGGTGGGGATTGACGGCAACGCGGTGAGAGTCGTTGAGAGTGCGGACTAGGCGGAGGGGTGCGGCTGGGTAATCTACCCAGACTTGAAGCGATGCTTGTTGATTCTCAGGGTTCTTATCCTGGATTCTAGTGTCGAACGTGGAATGCCCAGTTTCGCAGCCGCGCCCAGTGGACCGGATACGCGGCCTTGAGACTGGGTCAACGCGGATTCGATCATTTCTTTTTCCCGATTTACATCCAGTCTACCGAGTCCTCGCATGGCGATGCTCGGTTTTGGTGATTCGCGCTGCAGCCAGGTTTCATCCACTTCCAGGGTATCGCCGTCGCAAAGGATCACGGCCCTCTCTACCACGTTTTGTAGTTCGCGAATATTTCCCGGCCAGTCGTACTCCTGGAATAGCTCGAGCGTCCTCTTCTTGACACTCTTGATCCTTTTGCCCGCTTTGCTCGCATACCGCTCGGTGAGGTACTCGACGAGCAAGGGGATATCATCCACCCGCTCGCGCAGTGGGGGCATATGGATGGGAAAGACGTTGACTCGGTAAAACAGGTCTCGTCGGAAGGTGCCGGCATCCACCGCGGCGTGCAAATCGCGATTGGTGGCGGCCAGCACTCGAACATTTACAGCAATGGGGTGGCTCCCTCCGACACGTTCGAATGCTCGCTCCTGCAGCACTCGCAGTAGGGTGACCTGGGTCTCGTGCGGGAGTTCGCCAATCTCGTCGAGGAAAATTGTTCCTCCATCGGCCAGCTCAAAGCGGCCCAAGCGGCGCTGCGTCGCACCCGTAAAGGCCCCCTTCTCGCTGCCGAACAGCTCGGAAGCGACGAGAGACGACGGAATCGCGGCGCAGTTCACGGAGACAAACGCGCGCGCAGCGCGCTGCGATCGCTTATGAATCGCGCGCGCGACTAGTTCTTTGCCCGTCCCCGTCTCGCCTGTGATGAGCACAGTCGAATCCGTGGGCGCCACCTTCGCCACATGCACCAGGACGCGCCGAAGCGCTGCCGAAGAGCCGACGATCTCTTCGAACATGGAGGCTTGGTCGATTTCCTCTTTCAACGCCAGGTTCTCTTTGTAGAGTTGATCCTTTAACACCTTGATTTCTTCAAAGCTCCTCCGCAGAGCGTCTTCGGCGCGCTTCCGGTCATCGATTTCAATGCTGGAGCCGAACCACTTCACGATATTACCCGCCTGGTCGCGCAGCGGCACTTTCCGGTGGAATTGCCAGCAGTACGCTCCATCAGCCCGTCGCACGCGGGCTTCACTTTCGAAAGGTTCTCCCGTCGCCAAGGACGCACGCCACTTGCCTAGGATGTCCTCAACGTCGTCGGGGTGAATGGCGCTGGTCCAGCGCCAGCCGCTAACGTCCTCTAGCGACAGACCGAGATAATCGAGCACCCTCTTGTTGAAGAAGTCCAAGTAGCCGTCAGGACGGGCGCTGTGCAGCAGGGCGGGAGTGGTGTCGATCACAAGCCGAAGGCGATCGTCGGCTTGTTTGAGTTCATCGATGTCGTGCCCCGTTCCATACCACTGAACGATGCGTCCCTGCTCATCTCGCAGGGGTACGTTACGAATCAGAAACCAGCGATACTGCCCGTCCACCCGTCGTATGCGCGCTTCATCCTCGAAGGGTTCCCCGGCAGCCAGCCCCGCACGCCAATTCGTCACTACTCTTCTGATGTCTTTAGGATGGAGGGCCGCGCGCCAGCCCCATCCGAGTACCTGCTCCGCTTTGAGTCCGGTGAATTCCAGCCAATGCTGATTGATGAAATCGAAAGAGCCGTCGGGGTTAGCTCTTAGAATCAGGCATGGAATCGTGTCGATGACCAGCCGGAGACGGTCTTCGACCGAAATCGGCGGGGGGACAGCTTCATTCTCAGGAAGCGCGCCCATCATGATTCCTGCTCCGAACAGGAGTGGGGTCATTGTACTCGCCGAGAGCGAGCCGAAATACTGGGGGCAGCATTCGACAAGACTCGCTGGAGCGGGCCTCCGCGACAGCCGCGAGCGCGGCCGGAGGCGGGGCGAAACTGCTCCCGCGCACCCCCAATGTACCCTGAAACAAAGAAATTGTGACATCGGCATTCTACCCACCTCGCCACATGCGAGTTCTTCGATCGTGGCAATCCGCGGCGCCCGCTTCACGGGGCTAAGGGACCCTGCAGCGGAACCCGAAAACCGCGAATTCCTGGCCATCGACAACAGCCAGGAAGCCTTGAAACTACGGCCAGCGGAAGTCTTGAACCCGCGATGGGATGCACTCAGAGTCAGCACTCGCTGACTTCCCGGATAGGGCACCGCTCAAGCGAAGGGAGTACCAGCTGCTCTCCTTGACAGATTAGGAGAGATTGCGCTACTCTCCTGACTAGCTTAGGAGGGCGCATGACCGACCAGGCCGAGCTTCTTCCCGGAACTCTCGATCTTCTCATCCTCAAGGCAGTTTCTCTCGGACCGCTCCATGGCTACGGGGTTCTGCTGCGGATCGGGCAAATCTCAGACCGTGCGCTGCTCATCGAACAGGGGGCGCTGTATCCGGCTCTGTTTCGCCTGGTGCGCCAGGGACTCCTGAAGGCGACCTGGGGCACCTCCGAAAACAATCGCCGCGCTAAGTTTTACGAGCTCACGGCTGCCGGTCGCAAGCGCTTTCGCGAAGAAACCGAGGGCTGGAATCGTCTCGCCGCCGCCATGGCCTCGGCCCTGGCCGCGCAACCGGAGGAAATATGAGATTGATCGCTTCCCTTCAATCCCTAGCTTCCAGCTTTTTTCATCGCTCCCGCCTGGAGGGTGAGATCGAGGAGGAGCTGCGCTCGCACATACAGCACCGCGCCGACGATCTTGAATCTTCCGGTCTCGCTCGCGCCGAGGCCGAGCGGCGCGCGCGCATTGAGTTCGGCGGCTATCAAAGGTTCAAGGAGGAGTCTCACGAAGCGCTCGGGGGGCAGCTGACCGAGAACCTGGTTCAGGATGTACGTTTCAGTTTTCGAGCGTTGCGCAAGTCTCCCGGGTTTACTCTAGTGGCGGTTTTTACGCTGGCCTTGGGAATCGGGGCCAACGCAGTTGTATTCGGCACGCTGAATGCGCTGATCTTGCGTCCCCTGAAGGTGCCGCAGGCGCAGAATCTTTACATGATCGAACGCGGCCAGGCTCCGACGCAGTCCTACCCTGACTACCTAGATCTGCGCGATCGTAATCATGATTTCAAGGGCATCGTCGCTTATGAAATGGCGCCCGCCGGCCTGGATATAAGCGGCAGAACCTCCCCCATCTGGCTCTATGAGGCCAGCGGGAACTACTTCGACGTCCTGAGCATCCAGCCTTATCTCGGCCGCTTCTTCCACGCCTCCGATGAGCACGGCCCCAACAGTGCCCCTTACATTGTCCTCAGCTATGCTTACTGGCACAGCCACTTCCAGAGTGATCCCGGGGTGGTGGGACGGGTCGTTCAACTCAACAAGTTTAACTATACGATTCTTGGGGTTGCGCCGGCCAAGTTCCGCGGCACGGAGCTGTTCTTTGCGCCCGATCTTTGGGCTCCCCTGGTAAATCAGCAGCAAATTGAAGGCTTCAGTGGCCTGAATTCGCGCGCCGCCCGGGGTATGTGGCTGGTCGGACCTCTGAAGTCGGGGAGGAGTCCGGCCGAGGCCGCCGCGGATCTCAATACGGTCGCCGCATCTCTGGCCAGAGCTTATCCCAAAGAGGACGGGAGCATAAACTTCGCTCTCGCCCGGCCCGGACTACTGGGGGATATGCTCGGGAGCCCGGTGCGGGCGTTTGTGGGCGGTCTGATGTTTCTGACTGGGCTGATTCTGCTGGCGGCCTGCGCCAATCTGGGCGGCATGTTTGGCGCTCGCGCCGCCGACCGCTCGCGGGAGATTGCCTTGCGGCTGGCGCTTGGTTCCAGCCACAAAAGGATTCTGCGCCGGCTGCTCACAGAAGCCATCCTGGTCTCCTTAGCCGGCGGCTTGCTTGGCCTCTTGGGCAGCGTCGCTCTGCTGCGCTGGCTGAGCGCCTGGCAGCCTCTTCCGAATATTCCCATCAATGTGTCGGTCGATGCGGACGGCCGCACCTACCTTGTGGCACTCCTGCTGGCGGTGCTGAGCGGACTGCTCTTCGGCATCATTCCGCTACGCCAGATCTTGCGGGCGAATCCTTGGCAGACCATCAAAGGCGGCCCATCGGGAGCGACGCTCCCGCGGCGTTTCACCTTGCGCGATCTGTTGCTGGCCGGTCAGATCGCGGTCTGCGCGGTGCTTGTGACCTCGGCGCTCGTCGCGGTGCGAGGTCTGGTGAGGTCGCTCGACAGCAACCTCGGCTTTGATCCGCAAAACGCAATCCAGGTCAACACGGATCTTGACATGGCCGGGTACAGCGGCGACCAGGTGAAGGTCATGCAGCGGCGCATGTTGGATGCGGTCGCGAATATGCCGGGCGTGACGGCCGCAGGATTTGCCGACCGGGTTCCGCTCGACCTGGACTGGAACGACACGACTGTCTTTACCGACAGCACGAC
>PKYX01000338.1 GCA_003132825.1 Acidobacteriaceae bacterium | reverse complement strand
GCGCGTCCGGCGGTGTGCAACGGGCTACGTTGCTGGAGCTCCGGTCCAAAGTCGATCACACCCGGGCGGAAATCCTCTTCGAAGTCGATGGGATGGATTTCCAGCTGCTGAATTTCGATGAACATCGGCACCTCACTTGATGCCGCCCAGGGCACNNGTAAATGCTCCAAGATAATGTCACCCCTTAACTGCAACTAGACTTTGTCACCCTGCAAGGAGGGTGAGCTTACGCCAGAAATAATGGCAGCTCCTCCCTTTCTGAGTTCCGGCCGCTGAGCTTGGCCCCTTCGATCGCAGGCTGTAAACTACCCCGCAATGAGATTCCCCCTCGGGACCATAGCCGCTGGGCTTGTGTCCGGGCTCTGCCTGGCTGGCCTCAGCTTCGCCTCCGCTTACAACGCACGCCCCAAGCTGATTGTGATCGTGGTG
This sequence comes from Acidobacteriaceae bacterium, assembly GCA_003132825.1. Classification (GTDB taxonomy): domain Bacteria; phylum Acidobacteriota; class Terriglobia; order Terriglobales; family Acidobacteriaceae; genus PALSA-270. Next base: position 22,150 of record PKYX01000338.1, on the reverse strand, counting down.
ATTGACCAATTCCGCGGTGACTACCTGGCGCGGTATGCCGATCATTTGGGCGAAGGCGGGTTCCGGTTGCTGACCGACCACGGCGCCTACTTCCCCGAGTGCAGTTTCGATTACGCCAACACCGCCACGGCGGCCGGACACGCAACCTTGCTGACCGGAGCTTATTCCGACGGTCACGGCATTCTGGCCAATCAATGGTGGGACCCGCAAAAAAAGCGCATGGTCACCTCGGTCGAGGATGACGCGACCAAACTGGTGGGCGTCCCGAGCAGCGAGCCGGGGGCTTCGCCCCACAATCTGCTGGCCGACACACTGGGCGATGAGCTGAAGCTCGCAACCGCAGGCAAGTCGCGCGTGTTCGGGATCGCACTGAAAGACCGGGCGGCGGTACTGCCGGCGGGTTTCGCGGGCGATGGAGCTTATTGGATCGACCAAAAGAGTGGCGCCTGGATTACCTCCACCTTCTACCGCAGCCAGCTCCCCACGTGGGTCGAGCGCTTCAACGACAGCCAGCGCAGCGGGAAATATCTGAACCAGGAGTGGAAGGACGATCAGGGAAAGGTACTGCGCACGACCAAGCCCGAGCCGGGAAAGCCGGCTGATTTCTACACACTGGTCGGCTCGACTCCCTTTGGGAATGACTACGAATTCGAATTCGCACGCGAATTGATCACCTACGAGAAGCTGGGAGACGGTCCGGCGACCGATCTCCTGGTCATCAGCCTGTCGCCGAATGACATTCTGGGGCACGAAGTCGGGCCGGATGCGCCCGAGATGCAGGCCATGGCACTGGCGATCGACAAGGAACTTGCGGACTTCTTCAATTTTCTCGGGCATCAGATTGGGCTGGCGAACGTCTGGATTGCGCTGTCGTCGGACCACGGAGTGGCGCCCTTTCCCGCGGTTGCCAACAAGCTCCACATCCCAGCCGCGGGGCTTTCTGGCTCCAAGGAGCGGAGCGAACTCAATCGCGTGCTGTCGGCGAAGCTTTCCTCCGGGCATCCGGCGGACTACGTCAGCAATTTCAGCTATCCGCTGGCCTGGCTGAATGAAGATGCCTTCGCCGCCCTGCGGATGAAAGAAGAAGACGCCGAACGTGTCGTGGGAGAGGCTCTCGAGCAGATGGGCATGCGCGGCTACTACACGCGCTCGCAATTGGCGAAAGGCGAGGTGCCGCGGAGCGAGATCGGGGTCCGCTACGAACATAGCTACTCTCCGCTCGGAGGGTGGTTTGTGTTCGCGGTACCGCGTCCCTTCCTCGTGGGGAGCGAGGTGGGCACCGACCACGGCTCTCCCTACAACTACGACACGCACGTGCCGCTGGCGTTCTATGGCATCCCCTTTCAACCCGGGTCCTACCGCAGCCACGCCGAACCTGTGGACTTGGCAGTCACGCTGGCTTCGCTGCTCGGCATCAACCCTCCAACGAGTGCGATCGGCCGGGTCCTCAACGAGGCGGTCACGCCGATCCAGCGCGCGGAGGGTTCCACCGAGCCGCCAGACATGAGGTCCTATCCCGCTCGCTATCCCGGGGAAATCCGGCCCGCTGTGCTCACGGGCCACGGGGGTCCACGATGACCGGCTCGGCCGCGCCAGGGGGGCGCCAACCTGATCTTAGGGTCAGCTTCTGCGGCATTGAGCTCAAGAATCCCGTCATTGCCGCGAGTGGCACCTTCGGCTACGGCCTGGAGTTTGAGGACGTGGTCCATCTCGACAAGCTGGGCGGCTTCGTGGTCAAGGGACTGTCGAGGGAGCCCATGGCGGGCAATCCGCCGCCCCGACTGTTTGAAACCTCGGCCGGCATGCTGAATGCGATTGGGCTGCAGAATGTCGGGGCGCAAGCGTTTGTGGCGGAGAAACTGCCCCGGTTGCGCCGGATCAAAAACATCGTGATTTTCGCCAACGTCTTTGGATCCACGCGCGAGGACTATGAGCAGGTCATTCGGATCCTGAATGAGGCCGACGGCATCGCCGCTTACGAGCTGAACGTTTCTTGTCCGAACACGGCCCACGGGGGCATCCAGTTCGGCAGCGATCCCCGCTCGCTCGATGAAGTCGTGGGCACGGTCAAACGGCTGGCCCGGCGGCCGCTGATGGTAAAACTTTCTCCCAACGTGACCAGCATTGCACAAATGGCGCGTGTCGCCGAGAATGCCGGGGCCGATGCGATCTCCCTGATCAACACTCTGGTCGCCATGGCCATTGACACCGAGACCCGCAAGCCGCGCATTGCAAACCTGACGGCGGGGCTATCAGGGCCGGCGATCAAGCCGATTGCGCTGCGCATGGTGTACGAAGCTGCGCAGGCCGTGAAGATTCCGGTGATCGGCCTCGGCGGCATCTCAACCGCGACAGACGTCGTCGAATTCATGTTGGCGGGCGCAACCGCGGTCGAAGTGGGCACGGCGAGTTATTGGGACCCCCGGGCCACCGAGAAAATCGTCGACGGGCTCACCGAGTGGTCGGTCGAGCACCGCATTGAGCGACTGCGGGACCTGACAGGCGGGATGGTGGCGGAATAGCAAGGGCTATCCGCTTTGCCGAGTGATCATCCCGCGGGCGCGCCGGCCAAGGTCGGGACCGTGACGCTATCGCGGCCACATCCCGAGGATTGCCCCCATGGTCAGGTAACACACCAACTGGTAGCCGGTATTGATCAGGTAAAGCTTCGCCGGCTTCTTGCCAAACAGGCCGTCGGTGAGCTGGACGGTAGCCACGAATCCCAGCCAAAGGGCGGCGCCGATCTTGGCTCCGTACAACGCCGTGTTGACGGTAGAAATATGGATGACTTTTCCCAGCACCAAGGCAGTGACCAGGCTGGCGACAAAGGATATGCCATAGAGTTTGCCCGCCCCCTTCTGCAGTTCTGCCGTCTTGGCCTTGTCGGACGGGTCATAACCCATCAAAGCCATCCACGGCTTGGCGAACAGCAGCGGCGAGTACCAGAGAAATCCTACGATCATGGCAGCGACCCCTGCCGCCAGCACAGCCCACAAGTTGACCCCCAAAACGCTCATGGATTCACCCCCTTCAGATGGATCGAATGCCGGGCCGATATCCTAGCTTCGGGCTGGGATTTTGGGAAGCACAAACTTGCGGGGCGAAAGCTGAGGAATGTGTCACTTTGCGACGTTCGCAACATCTAATGGGAGCCGTTACAATTCATGCAAGAGGGATCTCCTATGGCCAAAGCCACCTTTGCCGCCGGTTGTTTCTGGGGAGTCGAAGCCACCTTCCGCCAACTGCCGGGTGTAAGCTCGACCCGCGTCGGTTACATCGGCGGACATACCGACAAACCCACCTATAAAGATGTCTGCACCGATCGCACCGGACATGCCGAGGCTGTCGAAGTGGAGTTCGACCCGGCGAAAATCTCCTACGCCCGGTTGCTCGATGTCTTCTGGGAGAACCATGACCCCACCCAGCTCAACCGGCAGGGCCCAGACTGGGGCGCCCAATATCGCTCGGCTATCTTCTTCCACAGCCCCGAACAGGAAGCCGCGGCCAAAGCCTCCGAGGAGCAGCTCGAGAAATCGGGCCGCTTCCACAAGCCGATCGTAACCCAGATCGTTCCCGCAGCCACCTTCTACGAGGCTGAGGACTATCACCAGCAGTACCTCGAGAAGCGTGGGCTGGCGACCTGCCACGTCAAGAGCTGACGCCGGTCTTCGGTTGAATCGGAGTATCGATCGGAGTGACGATCGGAGACTTCCGGGACGCCCAGACGCCCATGCCGCCGGAACCTTCTACGAACCGGTGATTTTCATGCGCAGTTCTTCGGGCAAACGATCGCGGATCTCGGGAGGCAGGTGATCGTGCACATGGCGAGCGCCGAGCCTGGCGGCATCGACCACGGTCATGGGCGCGGGAGTGGCGACGGCTACGACCAGCCAGATCAATGCGGAAAGGGCGAATCCCGCGAGCGCCGCCAGCTCCAGCCAGAAGGCATGGCGCGGACCAAAATGGCGGATCACTCCGAAAGCCAGCAGAAACACCGCAGCAGAAACCGAGGCCAGGGCGATCAACGAAAGATCAATGGTACGGTGCAGGCGCTGCCGCGAACGGCAGTGTTCGCAGGCGGCGAAGTGCTGCTCGTAGTCGCTGCACATCTCCGGCGCAATGCCGGAGATATCATAGCGCCAGCCCGCCAGGATCTTGCCCACGATGGGATCGACGCATTGACTCATATGGAACTACAGATGAACTACAGCCGGATTGGTTGCATCGCTTCTGCCTGCGCGGCCAATAGCACCCGGTTCTGCAGCAGAGTCTGACGGGAAGCCAGGGCCTTCTCCGCTGCCCCCCGGGCAAGTTCAGGATGGTTGTTCAGCTCGGAGAGATGCGCCAGGACAACATATGCCGCCCCTCCATCATAGTCGCCGGCGAAGAATTCCGCGAGGGCCTCGTTCGAAAGGTGCCCGACGCGACTCATGACCCGCTGCTTCACCGACCAGGGATAGGGGCCTCCGCGCAGCATTTCCACATCGTGGTTCGATTCCATGACCAGCACATCGCAGCCCCGCAAGTGGTCCCGCACGCTCGGTGGCAGGTATCCGAGGTCAGTGGCAAAGCCGATTTTTGTGCCTTCCGCGCGGAAGGTGAACCCCACCGGATCGGCGGCGTCGTGCGGAATGGTGAAAGGCGTGACCAGAATGTCGCCGACCTGGAAACTACGCCCCGACTCGAACACTTCCAGACGGCTGTCGTCCGGACGCTGGCCCTTCTGTTCGCACACGGCTCGCGCCCAGACGTGGTGCGTGGCCTCCGTCATGAAGACCGGGACTTTCAGTTTCTTGGCCAGCGTTGCCAGACCGTGCACATGATCGGAGTGCTCGTGGGTGATCAGGATGGCGGAAAGCCGGTGCGGATCATCGCCTGCGGCTCTCATGCGCTTGAAGATCTCGCGGCAGGAAATGCCGGCGTCGACCAGGATGCGCGTGCTCACGCTGGCGACGATGGCGCTGTTGCCGCGGCTGCCGCTGGCCAGCACCGAAAGCGAGACTCCCATGTGCTGAGAATACGCGCTGCCGCTGTGGAAACGGGAGTAACTATCTGGTTAGCCGGCAAGCGATTCGCTATTTCTCCCTGAACAGCTCGTCCATTCCCTTGCGGGCCACCGCGCCGCCATAGGCTCCGGCAATGCCCGTGAGGAATCCCAGGAATGATTCGTAGATGTGCGCCCGGTCGGGCTTCTGCGTCATGAAAAGGAAAGCGAGCAAATGCATGACCGGGACGAAGGCGCCGACCTCGAGCACCCACCGCCAGGGCTTTTGCGGGCGCAGCGCCCCGAGCAGCATGGTCGAGGCCAGCACGAACAGGGCGGTGAGCAGCAGGTCGCCCACCTTGACGTCCAGCCATCCGGCGCCCAGGCCGAGCACCGCTGCGAACAGGTAAATCCTGGTGTCGTGCGCGGGCTGTGATTCGGAAGCCATGCGACCTTTCCGCCACGAGACCTCGAGAACCTTGGTTCCGATGATCAGAAGTTGCGATCGTCAGAAGTTGCGAGCGTCAGGCAGAACGGTTTGGCGAGTACTCAAAGAACCCTTTTCCGCTCTTTTTCCCCAGCCACCCGGCATCCACCATCTTGATCAGCAAGGGACAGGGGCGGTATTTGGGATCGCCGAAGCCGTCTTGCAAAACCCGCATGATGTCCAGGCAGACATCGAGGCCGATGAAATCGGCTAGCGCCAGCGGGCCCATGGGATGCGCCATGCCCAGCTTGAAGACCTCGTCCACCGCCTGCGGCGTGGCGACCCCTTCCATCACCGCGAACATGGCTTCATTCAGCAGCGGCATCAGCACGCGGTTNNGTAGCCAGGCCGCGGATCACCTCTACCAGCTTCATCACCGGCACGGGATTGAAGAAGTGCATGCCAATGATTTTTCCTGGACGCGTGGTCGGCGCCCCCAGCTTAGTGATCGAAATCGATGATGTGTTCGAGGCGAGAATCGCTTCGGGGCGGCAAAGCTGGTCCAGATCGCGAAAGATTCCGGCTTTGATTGCAAGCTTCTCGGTGGCCGCTTCGATCACCAAATCGCAGGTCGAGAGTTTCGTGCGATCGACTACGGTTTCAATCCGTCCGAACGCGGCGGCTTTTTCGGTTTCAGTAATCTTGTGTTTCGCCACCTCGCGGTCGAGATTGTTCCCGATGGTGGCGAGCGCGCGGTCCAGAAAGCGCTGCTCCAGGTCGCACAATGTCACAGGGAATCCGCCGCAGGCAAAGACATGCGCGATGCCATTGCCCATGGTGCCCGCCCCGACGACTCCCACCCGCTCGATCTCCATAAGACCTTCGCTCAACCGATCCCACCGCAACCCGGGTGAGCAGAAAGTCTAACACTCGGCGATTCGGCGCGTGGATGCAACCCGCAGGCACGAGAAAAGTTTCTGGCAAAACGATCTTCCGCTAGCGCGCTCGGTTCACGGCGAGAACAAACTTGTTCGCCCGGCATGCAGCGTTTGTCGAGCTTCTCGGCATCCCATCAGCAAGAATGCCGGGAACAGAAAAAGATCGGAGGAATCCCGGCGGGAGGAAATCATGTTGCGAAATTTGAAAATGGCAGCACTGGTTTTAGCGGTGGCAATGGCGAGCAGCGGAGTCGCCCTGGCACAGGACGGCCGCAGTTACTACGATCGCGACGACTCCGGCTACGGCCACCCGAGAATCCGGATCGGCTGGGACGTGGGTTATCAGGATGGATCGCGGGTGGCGCGCCAGGATTTTACTCACCGGAAACCCTACGATCCCTATCCCCGCGGCAAATACTCCCACGAAGATCATGGCTATCGTGGCCAATACGGAGACCGGTACGCCTACATGAACCAGTATGCCCGCGGCTATCAGCAGGGCTATGAGCGGATCTTCGGCCGCGACTAAGCGAGTCCCGACCCCCAGAGGCCGAGCTCGGCTCGGTCTGGCTCGGCTCGGTCTCTAGGGCGCGGCGATCACCTCGTAGGGCCGCATCATCTCGTTGTCCTCATGCTCCAGGATGTGGCAGTGCCAGACGTAGCGGCCGGCGAATCCCTCAAAGCGGACGATGATGCGTGTCACCATCCTGGGGTCGGCGCGCACCGTGTCCTTCCAACCCGCTTCATTCGGTTCGGCGGGAACCACCGGACCGCTGAATTTCAGCTTGCCGGTGGTTTGGTAGGTCCAGGGCTCATAGCGCTGGCGGTCGAGGATTTGGAAGCGTACCAGGTGCAGATGAATGGGATGCGAATCGTCGGTCGGGTTGATGAAGGTCCAGATCTCGGTTGAGTTCAGGATCGGCTTTTCCGTGATCGGCATCTTCCAATGGGAGGCATTCAACAACATCAGAATCGGTTCGGCCACTCCGTTGTCGTACTCATCGAGCGTCAGCCAGCGCGTCCGCACGGCTTCCGCTTCCGGAATTCTGGGTACGGTCCGCAGCACCGCGGGCAGAGAACTGGGGTCATCGGCCAGGTTTCCCGAGACCCGGAATTGCATCACCGCCCCGGCATCATTTTTGAGAACAATTTGCTCTCCGCGGGAGGCGGAGAAATCGACGATCAGGTCCGCCCGCTCCGCCGGAGCAAGCACCAAGCTTTCGAGCGGGACCGGAGCCTGCAGGAGACCTTGATCGGTGCCGATCTGATGAAAAGGGAGACCGCTCGGGAACGACAAATGGTAAAAGCGGCCGTTCGATGCGTTCAGCAAGCGCAACCGGTACTTCCGCGGCTCGACTTCGAGATAGGGAAACAGCTTTCCGTTCACCAGTATGGCGTTGCCGAAGACTTCGGGAACCCAAGGGGCATGGGGCTTATCCGAAACCGGATAGAGAAGCTGACCTTCGCGAGTGAGCATGCGGTCATAGAGGACCAGCGGAATTTCCGCCTTGCCCTGGGGCAGATGGAGGGAGTCTTCGACGTCATCGCGGATGAAAAATGTTCCCAGCAGGCCGGCATAGATGTTGAGCCGGTTGATGCCCATGGCGTGGTCGTGGTACCAGAGCATCGCCGCGTCCTGCTGGTTGGGGTAATAGTAGAGTCGGGACTTCCCCGGCACGAACCAATCCTCCGGATAACCGTCACTTTCGGGAGGAACCTTGGCACCGTGCAAATGGATCGCGGTACGGACCGGCGGCTGATCGGCCTCGGCGCCGTGGAGATTGTGGTCGATGGGCAGGAAATGTTCGCCGGGCAGCTCATTCGCCCATTCGACCCATATTCCTTCCCCGCTGCGGGCTTCAAAGGTCGGGCCGGGTGCGGATGAACCAAACGTCCAGAAGCACGTTGGTTTCAGATCGCGATGGATTTTCGCTTCGGTCTCGCGCATCGCAATTCGGTAGTACGGCGCCTTTCTATGGGGATCCGCCGGAGCCGCCCGGTAGCCGTCGGGCTGGGCAATCCGAGGATAGGGAAGAGGATCAACAAACTTTGCCAGCGCATTCGGGTCGAGTGCGGCGGCGGCCGCTGCCGGCGGGTGGTGCGTTTCCGCCTGGCTGAGCGCAGGGATCAGGCGGTTCCGGTTCATCGCCAGCGCCCCGGCGGCCCAGCTGGAACGCTCAAGGAACTTTCTTCTGGTAATCACTCGGACCCTTTCATCAACCGAAGGTCAGAAATCATACAACCAGCACAGCAAAGAACGGCAAGGGCAGCAGCGGAGAATCTCTCCGCCTCTGCCTTGCCGTTCGGTATCGAGCCGTTTTCCCGCTACGAGCTGCCTGCCGAAATACGGTCTAGTGTCCAGCGTGGATGACTTCGCCTGTCGCCGGATCGAGAAAGAGCTGGCGTTGCGACGGATCCTGATTGAAATCGAACATCTGCACGAGCGAGTTGGCGATGGTGTCAAAGGACCCTTGGCCAATGCGCTTGCCGCCAAGCCAGTTGTCTTCGATGAAATGAATGATCGAACTTTGATCGGTGATGGTGTGGTCGACAAAGTCATGCTTCGCCCAGGGCGAGATCACGAGCAGCGGCAAACGCGGTCCATAACCGCACCGTCCCTGCGCGTGAGTCGTGCCCGAAGCGACGCCGGCGAGAGCAGTGGCGCCGCTGCCGCAGGCGCCTGGGCCTGAAAGTGCGTCGTCCGCGGCCTTGGAAGAGTTCACGATGGGACTCATTTGATGGTCGTACCAACCGTCCGAGTCGTCATAGGCGATCACCACCGCCGTATGTTCCCATTCGCGCGTGGTCTCAAGAAAGTTGATGACGCCGACGACGAAATTCTGCTCGTCGATCGGATCCGAGTAACCGGCGTGGCCATCCTCGAAGCCCGGCGCCTTCAGAAAGCTGACCGCCGGGAAGTTCCCCGCCTTCACGGCGGCGAAAAAGTCCAGGATGTCATATTGATGATTGGCGGCGTCGCCCTGGTGCCCGATCGAGGCCACCGAGCTCGGACGGGTATGCGTCGGATTGGCCGTCGTTACGTAGTACTGGAACGGCTGATGGTGAGGGATGTAGTCGGCCTTCTTGGTGTTGGTAATGGCCGAGGTCGTGCTGCGGCTGCATCCCGTCGTCCCATTCGAATTGGTGAGGCCGAGGTTGAAGCCGCCCTCGAAGAACCCCCAGGTCAAGCCCGCCTGGTTGAGCAGATCGCCAATGTTGGTGCCGCCCAGCTGGACCGTATTCCCGCTCGAGGTGGAGCACGTATCGCCGACCGGATCAGCGTCGCTGTTGAGGGTCAGACCGCCGCTCCCGTCGTCCACCACGTTGCCGGTGCCATTCAGGCTTTGAATGACGCCATTGGTTTGTCCCGAAACCAGATTAATCGCACCCGGGGAAGAAGGACCGAAGTTCGTGTCGTAGGAATTGTCGCTCATGGCGAAGTGCTGCGCGTAGTTCCACAACGCAGTGACCGTATTGCCGTCGTAATAGCCCATGACCAGGCCCGTCGTGGTGGCCTGTGGCGGAGTTCCCGGCGGCGGCCCTGCGGTCCCGGTGTTGAGGGGAAACAAATCCATCAGGCCGGAGTCAAAAGCCAACTGCTCGGGCATGTAATCGTGGTCCTGATCGTTGGTGGCCGCCTGCGAACGGTCCAGGCGGAAAGGATTGCCGGCCCCGGCCAGATTGAGCGGATTCAGGTTGGGATTGCTGGTCAGAAGCCCGAACGTGAGGCCATTGACATTGGGCGTGCGGGTAGCAGCGTGGAACGCGGGCTCTCCCGGGGGATTCATGGCGTAAGGGTAGGTTGCGAAGTAGTGATCGAAGGAAACGTTCTCCTGGAAGATGATCACGATGTGCTGGATCGGGGTGGCGGATCCATCGCCCGAGGAACCGGCGAACGCCGATGTGGTGGTGGTCCCCAGAATCGTCGTGAAGGCCACAAACACCGCCATCGCTTTCTTGCAAGTTGAAATCATTAATTCCTGCAACATGAAGTTTGTCCTCCGTGGACGGAAAACATGCGTTGGACCGAGTGCGTTTCGCGACAGTGCGTGTCGCGAAATCCAGTGGAAGCGGGGCTGCACTTGGGCTTTCGGGCCACCCCGCCTAAGCGAGACTGTGCGCAAGCATAGGGAGGAAATGTTTCGGATTTGTTGCTGCAGTGTTAAGGGTTGATGAATTCAGGCGTGCGGCGGTCGAAATCGCGGACCGAAGATCGGCGCCGGGTGCGCGCCACCATTCCATCTGCACCGCGACCGGCAGCGGTTTTGAACGGTTATATAAGTATTGCTTATTCTGGTTCCAGAATTTCGTCGATAGCCATCTTGCCGCCGCGATCGACGTTGATCAAACGATGCAAACTCTTGTACCCGCTCACGCTGATATCGACCACGTAGGAACCCGGATTCAGGTAGAACTCGACCGGCGACCCCTTATCGAGTATGCGGCGGTTGATTGCGATCTGGGCGCCTTTAGGCTGGGTCTTGATGCTGACAATGCCCATGCCGGCGGTTTCGCCGCCGCCAAACATTTTCTTGAATTTCCCCACCAGCTTTATGTCGTCCGTATTGCCTAGGGCATGCAATACCGGCGCGAACTGGAAGGTCTGGCCGGCTTGCACGGTGCCGGCCGCGGTTTCATCCAGATAGCCTTGCTTTCTTACCAGGAAGGTGTGGGCGCCGAGGTGATCGACCGGCACCATAGCCGGGGTAATTCGCCCGGTGTCTTTGCCATCCATATACACTTGGGCTCCGGGAGGAAGNNTCACCTGGGCTCCGGGAGGAACACTCGATACCGCCGCGGTCGCCCCGACCGCCGCCAGTTGGATCTCAAGAAATGACTTGCTTCCTGAGGCCACTTGAATAGTGCGCGTTTCTGCCGCATAGCCCAGCTTGTTGATGCCGACCAAGTGCTGGCCGGGAGCGAGTCCGGTCATATCGAAAGGCGTTATCCAGCTTGGGTTGTGATGTCCGTCCACGAGAACCTGCGCTCCTGCCGGGTTCGAGCTCACCGCCAACTGCCCCGGAATCACCACCGGGACCGGGGGAACCAGCTTGGCTGCCTTGTGCCGGATGTATTTCGGGGTCACGGAAATCACCGCCCGCCGGTTCGATGAGGACGATGGTCCCGCTTCAACCGGCGTGGCCATTTGCACGCTCGGAGGGAGTTCTCCCGGGGCGCTTTCTGGGGCCGTGGGTGCGGGCTGGGAACTCACCGCCGGAGTTGCTGCGGGCGCCGGAGCTGCCGTCTCCTGTGATCTCTCCGACTGATTACTGTAGTAAATCCAGCCCCCGACCAAAAGGATGATCAAAACCGCTCCGCCGAGCGAGTAAAGAAATAGTTTCGGGGGGGTCTTGACGATTTCTTTCACCGCGTTCCGAGCCATCTCCTTGGGCGGAGTTTTGGTCTTCTCGGCTGGCTCGGCCTCGTGAAACACCGTGGATTGCGGCTNNGGCTCGTCCGGAATTGCGACGGGCGGAGCGAAAGCGGGCACGTAGGCTTGCTTCAGCGGGGGCAGTTCATCGACGTCCGAAAAGCTGCGGCGTTTCGCTGCTGCCGGGTTGCCGTCTCCGTTCGACGGCTGAGGCGAGGCTTCGGTTTCCTCCTCGGTTGGCCAGGCGGCCGACAGGTTAGCCGAAACTTGCTTCCCGGCGTCCGGGCTGGGGGGTGCGGCGGCTTCCGGGAGGCGAGAACTCGATCCGCTCCATCCCGCCGCGGCCGCGGCAACTTTCTTGCCGAAAACTGCGGCGGCTTCCTCTGCCCCGCTCGTGCTCCCCGCGGCTGGCTTGGGCGGCGCGGGCGCGGGATTCTTGCTGGGGGCGGGCTTTGCCCCACCCTCCTTGCACTGCTCCAGATCATTGACTAGGTCCTGACCGCACTGGTATCGCTGTTCGGGCAGCTTGGCCAGAGCCTTCATGATCACTTCGCTGAGCGCGGGATTGATCTTCGAAATGACCTGGGCGGGCGCCGCCGGCATCCCGACCATGATTTCCTGGCGGAGCTGATCCGCATCCTCGGCACCAAAGGCTTTGCGCCCGGTGACCATTTCATACAGAATCGCGCCCAAGCCGAACAGATTGGAACGAGCGTCGAGAGGCTCTCCTCGCAGCTGTTCGGGCGACATGTAGTGCAAAGTTTCCGGCGCCTTCCCGGAAGCCTGGGCGGCCCAAGCGCCCATGGAGGAGATTCCGAACCCTAGAATCTTGACCGTGCCGTCCCAAGACACCAAGATCTTGCCCGGCTCCAGACTGTAATGCACGACCTTGCGGGCGTGGGCATGGTCGAGGGCCTGGCAAGTCTGGCGCGCAATGTCCTGCAAATCCCAAACCGAAAATCCTTCCTGGCGGGACAGCATGTTGGCAATGCTTTTTCCTTGCACGTATTCCATCGCCGCGCACAGATATCCTTCGATGTCACCCGCACCGTAGAGCAAAGCGATGTTGTGGCTGCTGAGCGGCTTGGTGGTATCGGCCTCCGCGAGGACGCGCTCCATCAGCTCCGCCGCCCGCTCCTGCAACAGGTCGAGCGGGATCGCCTTTAGGGCAACCGTCTGCCCGCTCTCCGGGTCGGAGGCCTTGTAGACGCACCCCGAGGGGCTNNTGCTTAACCTCGACTCACGTTCGAACCGCCATCGATTCACGAATGCCACGATAAAATCCGGGCGGTAACCTTGAGGAGGGCACCGTTAGGATAGCTCCGGTTGAGTCCGGCGGGGAGTTACGAAGGTACTCGCGAGAGCAGAGGGCAAGGCCGCGAAATGGCCGGCCGCAGCGGACCTCGCTAGGCCGTGAAACCGCGTTAAAGGCATCCGTCGGGCAGCCGATGTCCGAGTCTGACCCCTTTTGAGAGGCGCCGGCCGCCGGGTGACATTTGTCACCCAGCCCGCGTGACGATCACCACTGGCGACCTCTTCCGGGGACCGGAATAATCGAAATCACGGGCTGGCACGAGGAACGACCAGCCGGGGTACGCAACGTGGCTTCACCAACCAATTCATCAAGTTATACGACCTTCGAACGCCTTGCGACAGCCCTCGCAGGCGCCCGGGTCATGCGGTTGTCGGGTCGGTTCGAATGGTCTATCCTTGACCCTCGCAGGTTCGGCTTGGGTGGCTCGGTTCCCCGCGGAGTTCCGTCATGACCTTGACTCGCTTTGTCAGCAAGAACGCCTTCCGCAACAAGCGACGCAGCATCCTGACTTTGCTGAGCGTCGGCTTTTCCCTGTTGCTGCTTACCTTGATGATGTCGATTTGGCGCAGTTTCTACGTCGACAATGGAAGCGCGCAATCGGCCATGCGGCTGATCACCCGGCACAAAGTCTCTCTCACCTTCGAAATGCCGGCCTTCTACCGGGAAAAAATTCGCGCCATCCCGGGAGTGGCCCAGGTGGTCCCCGAGAATTGGTTTGGCGGCAACTATAAGGATGCCAACAAGTCGCAGAACTTCTTCGCGCAGTTTGGCACCGACCCGGATGAGTTTTTCAAGGTCTATCCGGAGTGGAAAATTCCGCCCGACCAGCTCGAAGCCTGGCAGAAAGACCGGGCGGGAGCGATTGTCGACCCTGACCTGGCCAAAAAGTACGGTTGGAAAGTGGGCGACCACATCATCATTCAAGGAGCCACCTTCCCGGTCGACCTTGAGCTTACGATCCGCGGCATTTACACCCCCGATGCGGCCACCAACTCCTTGTATTACAACCAGAAATATGTGGAAGAAGCGGTGGCTTACCTAAAGGGGCAAACCGGCTTCTTCAGCATTCTGGCGCAGTCTCCCGAGGACGTTCCGAAGATTGCGAGCGCGGTCGACGAGATGTTCCGCAACTCTCCGCAGCCCACCAAGACGGAGACGGAAAAGGCCTTTGCGCTGGGCTTTGTCTCCATGTTGGGAAATGTCAAGGCCTTCATTCTCAGCATTTGTATGGCGGTGGTGTTCGCCATCTTGCTGGTTTCCGCGAACACCATGGCCATGTCGATCCGCGAGCGCACCCGGGAAGTCGCGGTGCTCAAGACATTGGGCTTCACTCGCCGCACCATCCTGTCGCTTTTCGTCGGGGAAGCGGTGACGCTATCGCTCGCCGGAGGGATTCTCGGCTCGCTCGCCGCCTTTGGCCTGGGCGGCCTGGCCGCCGCGGCGGCGGGCGGCTTTTTCGGAGACGCCCTAAAAGTGCACCCGGGCACGATGATCGTGGCTTGGGGAGTGGCGGCACTGGTAGGTTTCCTGAGCGCAATCGTGCCTTCCTACAACGCTTCGCGCATCGGCATTGTGGACGGTCTGCGCCATATCGGTTGAAAAGTGATGACTCTGAGCAGCTTTGTAGTGAAAAACGCCTTTGCCCACAAGCGCCGCAGCCTTCTCACGGTGGCGAGCATCGGCTTTTCCTTGCTGCTACTGACCTTGATGATGACCATGTGGCGCAGTTTTTATCTGGACCAGGGGGCACCCGATTCCGCCAAGCGAGTGATTACCCGTCACCGGGTTTCGCTCAGTTTTCTGCTGCCTGGCTATTACCGGGATAAAATTCGCGCCTTGCCGGGCGTAGTGGCGGTCGTGCCCATGACCTACTTCGGCGGCAAATACAAGGATGACCGGCCAGAGAATACTTTCGCCCAGTTCGCCACCGATCCCGAGGAATATCTCAAAGTGGCTTCCGACAAGACCGTGCCCGCGGACCAGTTGGCGGCCTGGCAGCAGGACCGCGCCGGCGCCATGGTGGACGTCGAGCTGGCGAAGAAGTTGGGTTGGAAAATCGGCGACCGGATCACGCTCATTGGCACCTACTTCCCGGTGAATCCTGAACTTACCATTCGCGCCCTATTCGTGATGCAGCCTGCGCCTCATTCCATGTATTTCAACAGCAAGTATCTGGACGAAGCGCTGCCCTGGTTCAAAACGCAGGCGGATTTTTTTGATACCCGGGTCGCTAGCGAGAAGGATGTCCCGGCGGTGGCCGAGGCCATCGACGAGATGTTTCGCAACTCGCCGAATCCCACCAAGACCGAGAACGAACACGCTTTCCGGCTTTCCTTCGTGGCCATGTTGGGCAACGTAAAAGCTTTCATCCTCAGCATCTGCGCCGCGGTGGTGTTTGCTATCCTGCTGGTTTCGGCCAACACCATGGCGATCTCGATTCGCGGGCGCATCCGTGAAGTGGCTCTGCTGAAGACGCTCGGATTCACCCGCCGCCGCGTGCTCACTCTTTTTGTCGGAGAGTCGATCGCGCTGGCTCTCGCCGGCGGGTTACTCGGCGTGCTGGCGGCGGCCGGCCTGGTCCAGTGGATCTCGCACTCCCCGGCTGCGATCGGGGTTCCCATGCAGTTTCAGGTGACTGTGCCGACGATGCTCGCGGCGCTCCTGGTCGCGGCCTCGGTCGGCCTCCTGAGCGCCGGGTTGCCGGCCTATCATGCCTCGCGTATCAGCATCGTCGAGGCCTTGCGGCACATCGGATAGTCGGGTCCGATAGTCGGATAGAGAAAAACATTTATGGCGATCCCCATCAGCTATAACATTCGCAACCTGAAGTTGCGCAAGGGCCTGACCATCATGACCGCGCTCGGTATCGCGCTCACGGTCACGACCGCCATCTTTCTGATGGCGCTGCTCGCCGGACTGCAGCGGGCTTTCGTCACCAGCGGCGACCCGCTCAACGTGCTGGTGATGCGCAAGGGATCAAACGCCGAACTGTCCGGGGGCTTCGATGCCCAGCTGTTTCCCACTCTCAAGACTCTGCCGGGGATTGCGACCGACAGCCACGGCGAGCCCCTGGCCTCAGGAGAATGGGTGGTCGTGATCGTCCTGCCGCGCAAGGATGCCACCGGCGAAACCAATGTGACGGTGAGGGGAATGATGCCGGACGGACTGGAGCTGCGATCCAAGGTGAAGTTGGTCGAGGGACGGTGGTTCACCCCCGGCCAGCGAGAGGTGGTGGTCAGCCAATCGATCCACAAGCGCTTTGCCCATTCGAACGTGGGCGATACCCTGGAGTTCGGCAAAGGTTCCTGGCAGGTGGTGGGAATTTTTGACGCGGGCGGCTCGGCGTATGAATCTGAAATCTGGGGCGATGTAAACCAGATGGCTTCCGATTTCGACCGCCAGGGCGCTTTCGCTTCCGCGTATTTGCGGGCGACCGACCCGGTTTCAGCCGACGCCCTGGTGCACCGGGTCAGCGATGATCAGCGTCTGAAGCTCGATGGCATGCTCGAGACCGAGTATTACGCCAAGCAAACCAGCTCGGGCAACGTCATCAAGTTCATCGGGTGGTTTGTGGCGATCATCATGGCCATTGGTTCGAGCTTTGCCGCCATGAACACCATGTACGCCGCGGTGGCTTACCGTTCCCGCGAAATCGCTACCTTGCGGGTGATCGGGTTCTCCCGGCCGAGCATCCTGACTTCGTTTGTTTTCGAGTCTCTTTTGCTCTCGCTCCTNNTTCAGCTTGCGTATGACGCCGGGAGTGGTGGCCGCGGCCGTGGTGTTCGCCTTGACGATGGGTCTTTTGGGTGGGTTTGCGCCCGCCTGGAATGCCTCCCATCAGGAGATCCTGGCGGCTTTGCGCGACTGAGGGCGGATGGAACCAAGTCCCGGCGAACGACGTCTTAAGAAGTGATACTTATGGCCATTGACACCAAAAACGACGATCTCCAAGGATTGCGGATCGATCGCAGCGCGCGCGGCGAGGGCGAGCCTGCGGGCTGGGCCCGGCGCACCATCCTCATCGGGATTGCGATCGTCGTCCTTTTGAGCCTTTCCGCCCTGGCTTACCGCCTGCTTTCCGCCGACACTCCGGAGGTCGAAGTGGTGCGCGCCTCGGCCGAAAGCAGTGACGCGGCCGGGGTGGTTCTTTCCGCCACCGGCTATATCATCCCGCACCACAAGATCAACGTGAACTCCAAGGTGACCGGCCGGGTGGCCTGGATCGGCGTCGAAAAAGGCGACAAGGTGAAAGAAGGCCAGGTTCTGGTCCGCCTAGAAGATGATGAGTTCCGCGCCCAGTACAACCAGGCGAAGGGCGCCGCCGAGGCTGCCCAGGCCTATCTGGATGAACTCGAACACGGTTCTCGGCCGGAAGAGGTTCAGCAGGCCCAGCATAATCTGGATGAAATCCAGGCCACGCTGGCCGACGACAAGTCGACTCTGGACCGCACCCACCAGCTCTTCGGCCAGGGCGTAGTGTCCCGGCAGTCTCTCGACGACGCGACCGCTAAATACGAAGCCGATCAGCAGCGGGCGAATTCTCTGCTGCGGGCCTTTCAGCTGGTGAAGCTCGGCCCGCGCGCCGAGGAAATCGCGCGCGCCCGCGGCAGCCTGGTCCAGTCCGAAGGCCAGGAGGCCTATGCCAAGTCGCAGCTCGACGCCACGCTCATCCGCGCCCCCGTGAGCGGCACGATTCTTGAGCGCACCGCGGAAAAAGGAGAGTTGGTCACCGCCCAATTCGCCAGCGGCGCCGAAGGCGGTCCGCAGGGCGAAGTGGTGGCTTTGGCCGATCTCGACGACATCCAGGCCGACCTCGATATCGCCCAGGATGACTTTGCCAAACTCAGCCCGCGCCAGAAAGCGATCATCACCGTCGACGCTTTTCCCGATCGCAAATACGACGGCGTGATCGCCGAAATGTCGCCCGAAGCCAACCGCCAGAAGGCCACCGTCGAAGTGAAGGTGGAGATCCTCAAACCCGACTCGTATTTGCGCCCGGAAATGAACACCACGGTGAAATTCCTGGCGGACGAGACCCCGAAGACCACCAGCTCCCAACCCAAGGGCGTTTTCGTGCCCGCCACCGCGGTCCGCGATCAAGCGGGCAAGAGAGTCGTTTTCATCGCCTTCGATGGCAAAGCGCTCTTGCGCCCGGTCGAAATCCTATCCCAGCGCAGCGGCGGCTTTTTGGTCACGGGCTTGGTTGGAGGCGAAAATGTCATTACCACCGCAGCACCCAGTTTGAAAGACGGCGACAAAATCAAGATTAAGGGACAATCATGAGCACAGCTACGATTCCTAATGTTGCGACGCAAACCAAAGTCGTGCAGGTACGCAACGTCAGCAAGATTTTCAAACGCGATGCGTTTGAAGTGAAGGCTCTCGACGACGTTTCTATCGAAATCGCGGGGGGCGAGTTCCTCGCGCTGATGGGNNCGGGCTCGGGCAAGACGACCTTGCTGAACATGATCGCCGCGATCGACCGCCCCACCGCCGGCGAGTTGCTGGTGCTCGGCGAGAACGTGTTTCGCTTCAGCGACTCGCAGTCCGCCCACTGGCGCAACACCCACATCGGATACGTCTTTCAGACCTTCAATCTCATTCCGGTTCTGACCGCGTTTGAGAATGTGGAGTTGCCGCTGTTGCTGACCAAACTCTCCGGTCCGCAGCGCCGCGAGCATGTCATGACCGCGCTCAAGCTCGTCGGTCTCGAGGATCGAGTCAACCATCTGCCCAAGCAACTCTCGGGCGGCCAGGAGCAGCGCGTGGCCATCGCCCGCGCCATCGTCAGTGACCCCACTCTGTTGCTGGCGGATGAGCCGACCGGCGACCTGGACAGCCATTCCGCCACCGAAGTGCTGGAGATTTTGAAGCGGCTGAATGAAGGCTTCAACAAGACGATTGTGATGGTGACGCACGACCCGCACGCCGCGTCCTATGCCCACGTCACCCGGCATCTGGAAAAAGGCATGCTATTGCCGCCGGGGTAGGTGGGGGCGAACTCCCCGGCGGGACTCGGATTTTGATTTTCACGCCTGCCGCATCTCTAGGAAAGAGCGTTTTCGGGAGTGGCCGCCACGAAGGTATCGCGCGGCGGGTCCGCCACCCATTCCCAGGCCCGTTTTCCGTTCTGCCCCACGACAGACCTCGCTTCCCCGTACTCCACCAGGCGATTGAGCACCGTGGTCACCGAAGCCAAAGGATCTTTGTGGCGCAACATGAGCGGCGGGATGCGCTGCTGAATTCGCTGACACACATCGCGCGCCCCGAGTGGCCGGTCCGATTCCATGAGCACCATGCGGCAGGCTTTGGTGAATCCCGGCTGGCGCCCACTGGTTTTGCGGTCCACCAATTCCAGCAATTCTTCGCTCAGGACTTCGTCGCCGAACAGGTTGGCCAGTCCCACGATGGTCTGTTTGACGGTGCCGATGCGCTTGATGATCAGCGCCCGCTGGCGCATCAGCTGGCTGAGTTCTTCCTGCGCCACCTTTACGACCTGCTGGACATGCGGGTCACTGCTACGGGAAAGGCCGCCGTTTCGAGTCCCGGTGCCCTCCTCACGTTCACTGCTCATAACTACCTCCACTACCGCGGTCTCGATTGGCGGTCCCCGCGACCCGGCCAAATCAGGACTGCGCCGCCCTTAGACTTCTAATACGCACAGTCCGACCAACTCGTTCCCTGGTTCCTACCCCGGCCGTCACCTACGATTCCTTTGAAAAGGTCGCCAAGGCAGAGCCTAGACTTACTGGGTTAGACGCGGAATTTGCGAAAGGTAATGGCTGAGGTTTGTAAAATCTATGGAGTTAGAGTCTTGTCGAAGACAACAGCTGAAGACAACCGAGGTTGGGCGCGGACCTCTTAAGCACTCGCTGCCCCGTCTGCAAGAGCTTGCATCCAGACCCTGGCGACGCTTTTCGTAGTTCCAAAAGCGGCGGCGCGGAAAACCCAGGCCCAACTTTCAACAGAGGTTGCTTAATTCCTTGACAAAAGCGAAACCCGTGCATAAAGTGCGGATAATTCGTTATTATGTAACATCATTATCTAATATCGTATTTTCTCAGGTGCCGAACGCTATGAAGAATGTTTACGAAGTTCTGAGGCAGAAAGAGCTCGAGCTAACCCGGCTGGAAAAGGAAGTCGAGGCATTGCGTGTGGCCGCGCCTTTGCTGTCGGATGACAAAGAATCGAGCCTCGAGACCGACCACAGCAAGCCGGCCCTGGCGAGCACCACCCAGCAGCCGATCCGGATTCCGCAACCCGCGGTCAATGCCGCGCAACCGGCGCGAGCTGCCGGCTGGGAAGATACCGCCAAACGCTGGCCCTGATCAGGACCGGAATTCGCTTTTCGGTAGCCCAGCCGGGCGGAGCATCCGGGCCCGGCGCCGGTGCGCCTTGGGAGATCGTTTTGCAGGCGGCTACCAAAACTGCCTGCTCCGCATCCCAGAGATCTCCATGCATTTACTTTATTTTCAATAAGTAAAGCTCTATTTACTACCCTGTACCATTGATAAACTGAGCCGCCGCCCATCGGTGCTATACTCACGGCAAAATTCCCAATCAGGGTTTGATTTCTCCCGTTTTCCAGGAAAGCGGGCTGCCAGGTTATTCGCCGATGAACGCAGAAGGTGCAGCGTGAGTACGCCAGTCCGGGCCCCGCTACGGGCATTCGCACGCAGGCGTACTCCCCGCTCCGCGCTGGCGGTTCCGGTGCGGGTGACGGTGATGCGTTCCGGGGCAGCCTACAGTATTCCGGGGCGTTCGGTGGATCTCGGCGAAGGCGGCATCGCCGTGGTGCTCGCGGGCGAAGTTCGCGTGGCGGACGCGGCGGGGGTAGAATTTCTGCTGCCCGAGCTCGGTTTAGGCCTGCAAACCAAGGCGGTCGTGCGCCACCACTCTCCTTTGCGTTGCGGTTTCGAGTTCCAGGAGTTGACGCGCCACCAGCAGGCGGTAATCCGCGAATGGGCCCGTCAACGACTGCAAACCCGGCCGCAAGGGGGACGAGCGGCCAATTCAGACCCTGCGGAGAGGACGGCGTCGGCCCCCCCGGCCAATCGCCAGAGGCGCGACCAGGCAGCCCTGGGAGGCTTCTTTTGGCTAGTCGCTGGCGTGCTCGCGCTCATCGGTATGCTCCTCTGGTGGCACTGGCAAATCGGATGGAGGGAACTCGAGCGGCGGATTCCACGGCCCGTCGGTCAGGTGACGACGGTCGCACCCGCCGACTCCCTCGCGAACTCAGAAACTCCCCGTCCCCGGTACTCCCTACCTCCTCGGCCGGACGGGAGCCGGTCTGATCCTCTATCGGATCATTTTGTCTGATCATCTGGGAGCGAGCTGACTGATCCTGGCTAGCCGGAATCACTTTTAGAAGCAACCCGGTCTCTGCGGAAGGCATGCAGGATCACTGCGCTGCTGATGGCGAAACTCCCTACCGCTCCAAGCGCCATCAGTTGGCCCAGTTGGGGGGTCAAGCGGAGGCGGTCGGCGAACAGGGCCGCCAAGGCAAACGCGATGCCCAGAAGGTTGAGCCACACGGGTGCGTGCACCACAGTGGGCTGGCGGCGATTGCGAAAGCGCAATTGCAACATGACGGCGACCGCCCCGACGGCAGCCACCACAACCGCGGCCAACGGACTGAAAAAAGCCGCGCGATCGGTGAAGGCCACGACCAATGCCAATACCCCGCACAGCAAGCCGGAGGCAATCACAGTCCAACGACGCGGCCGGAACCGGGAGCCTGGCAAGAGTTCAGTCCTCCGCCTTTTTATACAGGGGTTGGAGGCAGTTTCAAAGTGGGAGGTCATGGCAAACTGGGTACAAAGTCAGGACGGGCAGAAGGGGGGTTGGGCTTGCGCAGGGGCGGATTCCACTCCCGTGAGCCCCGGCTCCGCAAGCCGAAACTCTGGCGGCAATGGAATAAGACTGGGACTTTCGGGCGCGGCCCGAAGGCCGCACCCGTTGTCCTGGTCCATGCTTTCAGCTAGAGCGCAGAGCAGACCGCTTTTACTTCCGTGTACATCTCCAGGGCGTCCTTCCCCATTTCGCGCCCCCAGCCCGACTGCTTGTATCCGCCGAAAGGAAGAGCCGCGTCAAAGATGTTGTAGCAGTTGATCCA
>PKYX01000287.1 GCA_003132825.1 Acidobacteriaceae bacterium | reverse complement strand
TGCGGACATTATGAACGGTCGTCGACATTTTGTCGTCGTCCCACGTTGGCCAGACTTGCGAATCACCGGGATAGGAAGCGCCCGCGACGCGCGGTACTGAGGTTCGCACTTGGACCATCGCGAAGCTAAATTTCCTGCCAAGATTGCCGATATCTTCCTTGGGAGTTTCGCTGGCCAGTCGCGCCGGCAGCAACGCCAGCGATTTCCCAAGGTTACAAATGATCGACTGGAAATGGTTCACTTTCGGGGCACTCGCAATCCTGGTGATCTACCAGCAGATCCGCGTCTACCATATCCGCCGCGAGTCGAAGAAACGCGAAGAGCTGTTCCAGATCGTCACGGAAAATGCGGCCGACATGATTGCCCTGGTCGATTCCTCGGGACACCGCATCTACAACAGTCCGTCCTATGGCAAGACTCTCGGCTACACCAAAGAAGAGTTGCGGGACACCCCGCCTCTCGAGCAGATTCATCCCGAAGACCGCGCGCAAATCGAGGAGGCGGCGCGGGAAGCGTTCCGTGGCGAGAGCGGGCGGCGGATCGAATACCGCATGCGCCACAAGGACGGTTCGTGGCGCATATTCGAGTCCACCGCCAGCCCCGTCTCCGGCCCGTCCGGGAAGGTAGAAAAGCTGGTTATCGTGAACCGTGACATCACGGACCGCAAACGGCTGGAAGAGCAGTTCCGGCAAGCGCAAAAAATGGAAGCCGTGGGCCAGCTCTCCGGCGGCATCGCGCACGACTTCAACAACTTGCTCGGCGTCATCATCGGCTACGGCGAGATTCTGCAGGAGGGGCTGGCCGCGGACCATCCCCTGCGCTCAAGCGCCGACGAGATTCTAAACGCCGGACGCCGTGCCGCTTCGCTCACCCGCCAACTCCTGGCTTTCAGCCGTCAGCAGGTGCTCGAACCGAAAGTCCTGAATGTGAACGCTGTCGTTCAGGATATGGAAAGCATGCTGCGCCGCCTGATCGGGGAAAATATGGAATTGACCAGCGGCCTTGATCCGAACCTGGGAACAGTGAAAGCCGATCAGGGCCAGCTCGAGCAGGTCATCATGAACCTGGCGGTCAACGCCCGCGACGCCATGCCGGAGGGAGGCAAACTCCTCATCGAGACCAGCAACACGGAAATGGATGCCACCTTCGTGCGCCGCTATTCCTATCCGGTCAAACCCGGGTCCTATGTCCTGCTGAGCGTCTCCGACACCGGCATGGGCATGGACGCGGCGACTCGAGCCCGGATCTTTGAACCCTTCTTCACCACCAAACAGAAAGGCCAGGGCACCGGTCTCGGCCTCTCCATGGTCTATGGGGTGGTCAAGCAGAGCGGCGGCTACATTGATGTGTACAGCGAGCCCGGAATCGGCACGACATTCAAAATCTATTTGCCCCGGGCGGATGAGGCCATCGCTCCCCAAAAACCGCAGACCGAGGTGTCGACCGCACTGCGCGGGCATGAAACCGTGCTCATGGTGGAGGACGAAGGCGCCCTCCGCACCCTGACCAGCAATCTCCTCGAAATGTGCGGCTACGTTGTTCTGACCGCCAAAAACGGCGCCGAGGCCCTGGACATCAGCCAGCGCTATACCAACCCGATTGATCTCCTTCTGACCGACATGGTAATGCCTGGAATTAGCGGCCGCGTCCTGGCCGATCAACTGGTCCAGTTGCGTCCGCGCATCAAGGTCGTCTACATGTCCGGTTACACCGGCCAAGCCGTCGGCGCGCACGGAATCCTCGATCCCGGCAGTCTGTTCCTGCAAAAGCCCTTCACCCGGGACGCCCTGGCTCGCAAGCTTCGCAAGGCGCTCGACGGGGTCTCGAAATCAGCATCGGCAGCCGGAGCGGGGTCCGGCTAGGGCTATGCCATTGGCCATCCTCATCTTCGAGCAACTGGGGGAAATACTTACATGCACAAACTCTTGATCGTGGACGATGATCAGTCGATGCGCAGTCTACTGCGCGTTCGTTTGTCGGACGCCTACCAGGTCTTCGATACCGAAGACCCCGAGCAGGCTCTGGCACTGGCTTTGGAGCACAAACCCGATATCGTCCTTCTCGATCTCATGATGCCCAAGTTCTCCGGTTTCGAACTCTGCCAGAGCCTTCGTTCCTTGACCTACACCTCGCGCATCCCGGTTTTTATCGTGACCGGAAAAGGCGGCGCGGAAGCCCGGGAACACTGCGAACGCCTCGGCGCCACCGGCTACTTCGAGAAGCCGGTCAATTTTCAGGAACTCAAGCGCCGANNGTTCGCATGCGCATCCCGCTCAAACTCCGCGGCACCGACGATGCCGGAAAGGCCTTCGAGGAATTGACCGTTACAGAAAACGTAAGCGCCGGAGGTTTTCTGTCTCCCTGTAAGACCAGCTTGGCCACCGGTTCCGTGGTCGAGGTTTTCCTGGCCAGCGTCGCCGAGCGTTTTGCCGGTCGTGCTCTCGTCGTGCGCAAAGACACGAGCGCTGCCCCCTTGGATCGCTATGGTTTCCAGCTGCAAGAGAAGACCGGCGAGTGGGTCCTGCAGGGGTAGCCTGGGCGGGTCTCGACCATTTCACCGTTCACCGTTCGGAGGTTTTGATTTCCCGGACCACCCGGGGACGCCTTTTCGGCTGGGGCTTCGGAATCAGCCATACCACCACGCGGTAACCTAATAGGGCGGCGAGCACCAGCGCGTATTCGACGGGCTTGCGACGGTCGGCCTTGACCAGCCAGAGATAGTGAATCACTCCCGCGATCGCGCTCACATAAACCAGCCGATGCAGGGCCTGCCAGCGTCTTCCACCCAGCTTGCGAATCGACCAACGGGTCGAAGTCAGCGCCAGAGGAATCATGAGGACCCATCCCGTGAACCCAGCGGTAATGAATTTGCGCTTGGCTACATCGGCCAGCATTTCGCGCAGATCGAAAGACTTGTCCAGCCAGATATAAGTCAGAAAGTGCAGCGTGCCATAAAAGAAAGCAAACAATCCCAACATCCGGCGGTAGTCAATCAGCCCGGGCTGGCCGCTCAGTTTGCGCAGGGGCGTGATGGCCAGCGTGATCAGCAAGAAAATCAGCGTCCAATCCCCGGTTGAATGGGTGATGAACTCGATCGGGTTGGCGCCCAAACCGGCGCCCCAGGTCTGAAGGTTGGTCGGATGCGGGCCAAAAAATCCC
>PKYX01000246.1 GCA_003132825.1 Acidobacteriaceae bacterium | reverse complement strand
ATCGACGCGCTCACCGAATGGGGAGACTTGGTTCAGGTCGAGTTGCCGCAGGAAAAGTTCCGCGAGCTTCGGCTGGCGCGAAATGAGGCGGTGTTCCTGATTCCGAAGGAGATGAAGGTCTTCCGTAGGAGCGCCGTGTGATTTTCTGTGCTGCCGCCAGGGCGCAAGCTCGGCTGCTTCAGGGGGCGGGGTTTCGATTTCCACTCTGGTCCGGGGGTTGGTCGAGGTCGGGGGAGGGGCGGAAGTCCGCATCGTTGAGGGTGCCCAGAGCCTCGATCTTCTCCACGTGGATGTGGATGAAGGGTTTGAGGCCGGAGACCATGCGAATGTCGCGGGCAACAAAGCGGCCGTCGAAGGCGAAGACGTCGTTGTAGACGGTTTGAAAGGCTCCGCCCAGGGAGACCGTGGCCCGCAGGACCGGCAGGTCACCGCCAAAACAGTAGGTGTGAGGCACCCACCCCTTGCGCCCGAGTTCGACGCAGTGCAGGTGAGTCTCCCCCTGCAATGTCTCGTGGATCTTGAAGGCGTAGTTTTCCAGCGTCGGTTCGTCGATCGGCCGGAGCAGGTTGTGGCGCACCTCCAACTCCGCAATTCGCGGGTTGGCGGGATTATCACGCCGCAGCAACCCAGAGCTCGTGGCGTAGACCGTCTGCGTAAAGCCGGTGCTCCGGTAAATGCGCTTGTTCTTTTTCGGGCCAGCCCACCATTCTTCATAGGTGCCCGTGCCGATCGGTTTGCCGTCACCGTCGAACATCTCATAGGTGGCCTGAACGTGCCAGGGGCGCGCGCCCGGCGCGCCCAGGCCATTCATCTCAGCGGCGCGGGCCACCAGAGAGGCCGGTTCCTGGGGCGTCGGCGCTTCCTGCGCCGCCGGCGCCTGAGCCAGCGCGGCCGGTAACATCACCAGCCAGAGGAGGCAGGCGCGGCGTGACTGCTGAACGGCATCGAACATAAACCGTCGCCTCCTCTCCGAGTATGGAGTTCTGCGACCAGTCCTATGCGACCGGTTTTATTTGGCCGCTGCCTGAGCCACCAAAGCAGCCATCGGGATCTCGAGCGTGCCCGCCTTGCTCGATCCGAGATCGTAGACCCCGGAACGCAAATAGACGTTCGATGCGGGCACATCGATCTCCATGGCAAACGAAAGGCCGGTCGCCGCGACTGCGGCGTAGCGGTCCGGCGGCAGCGCGAACTGGATCATGCGCACCATCCAGTTGAGCGGCTTGCCGTCGCGGTCGTAGCCAACCAGGGTGGTTTCGAGGTTGCCATGGCGCACCCCGTCCGGCGCGGGCTCGAGCGCCAGGTGATCGGCCGAGACGGTGAAGTTTACCGCGTAACGCGTGACCGGCCCTTTCAGGTTCGCATTATCCCCCGCGCGTTCGGAGCTCGGCCCCGGTTGAAGGGTCGAGGGCAGGACGCGCATCTGATAGAGAATCTCGGTCGAGTCGGGCGTGCCATGGTCCATCAGTGGCCGCAGCGGATCGCTCGTGGGCTTCGGCGGCGACGCCTCGGAGGTGGCGGTTAGGTCTGCGTAATAGCCTCGGCGATAGGCCAGACGGTAGGTTCCTTCGGTCAACTTTATCTCGATGTGGCGCTGTCTGCCGTCCATTTTCTTGTTGGTGGGCGTATAGGTCAAGGTGTAGTAGTGGGTCCCGTCCCGGATCACGTGGGCCATGGCGTCGCTCAATCCATTGGTGTTGTAGAAAGTCTCGCCACCTGTATCCTTCGCCAACTCATCCATCGAGGCGTGGCCGGCATTGCGATCGGTGCTTCCCGTTTGCAGATCCTTGACTTGGGATTCGGTCATCTGCTGCTCATAGGTCACGCCGGCAATCTTCGGCCCCTGCGGGCTGCTGAAGTCGTAATGGCGGTCGATGGCAAGGCCTTCGGCGCCGATGGGATAAATCGCGACCTGCGCGGCGGCCAGAAGATTGGCAGTTTCGGCAACGCCTTCTTGGTATTGCCGCATGGTGTCGGCTCCTCCCAGACTGAAGTTGCCGAAAATGCTCAGCGGGAAGGAGCCCGAGAACCAGATGACGTTCTTGCGGCCGGGAATACCTGCCAGATAGCGGGCCAGTTGCTGCATCGCTGCGAGGGTCGTCTGGACGCGCACGTCGGTCTGGAACGATGTGGTTTCCGCCTGAAATTCTTTGAGCCCATCGATGGATCCCTGCAATTGCGCTGACCCGTTCGCCGCCTGCATTTCTTCCATCTGGGCGACCAATCGCCGGCTGGCGTCGGTTTCGGCGCTGGTCGGCAGCAGCGGCGACAATTGCGGATTGCCCTCCGTTTTCTTGCCGTTGAGGGCCGCCATCAGCACCGATGCATCGGAGGTGAACCCCTGAACAAAGCGCAGCCGCGCCCCCAGGGTGAAGATAGCGAGACGCGTACCAGGATGGATGCCCTTGATGTACTTGATCATCTGGGCATGCACGTAGCTTTGGTCCTGCATTTGGGTGTTGAGCGCGTCGAGCAGCAGCACGTTTGCCGCATCACCGGCTTTGATCAGAGGGCGGTTGGAGAAAACGTTGGGCGGCAGCTTGGCCTCGAGCGCGAGCGCCGGTACATCGGGCAGGCCCGCATGCTCCTCGAACGAGGCTAAAGTCTGCGGCTGGCCATCCTCGGAGAGCTGAAAGTCTTGCTGGTGCAAGCCCGTGATTGGCTCGTCATTGCTGTTGGTGACCACGACGTCCACCAAGACGACGCGTACATTGGCCCGGAAGGTGGCAGTGGCGGAATCAGGAGTGGCAGTCTGAGAATAGAGGGGAGCGACCACCATCGAGGGCACAAGCAGCCCAAGCAGCGAGCACCGCAGCAGCAACATACGACACTCCTCCAGACACGAAAAGGCTATCATGATTGCGGGGCGTTCTCTAGTTTGAAGATTGCGTTGTCGGGCGGCAGCCGGGCCGCCACCAGACGGCGGAAGGCGGCGGTTTCCGAGCGGAGAAGCTCTCGAATGGGTCTACAAT
>PKYX01000145.1 GCA_003132825.1 Acidobacteriaceae bacterium | reverse complement strand
CCGGTCACCACCGTGATCACGCCCAGCGGGAAGGTGGCATCGAGATTCTTCAGGTTGTTTTCACGGGCGCCGAGCACCGTGATGCCGGCTCCGTTCGGCGTGCGGCGGTCGGAGCGCATCTCGATGCGGGCTTTGCCGGAGATGTAAGCGCCGGTGAGAGATCGCGCTACCTTGATTATTTCCTCAGGCGTACCGTGGGCGACCAGCTCGCCGCCATGACGGCCGGCGCCGGGGCCGAGGTCNNGTGGCGAGGCGGATGCGCTGGCCTTCGCCGCCGGAGAGCGTGGCTGCCGAACGGTCGAGAGAAATGTAGTCGAGTCCGACAGCGTTCAGAAACTGCAGGCGCTCGACAATCTCATGCACGATGCGAGCGGCGATCAGAGCTTCCCGCCCGGTGAGCTTGATTTTTTTGGCCGTTTCCAGGGCTCGAGAGATGGGCAGCGCGGTGAAATCGGCAATCGACGTGCCGCCGACTTTGACCGCCAGGCTCTCGGGACGCAAGCGCTTGCCGTGGCAGGCCGGGCATTCCGTTGCCGACATGTAATCGAGCAGCCAATCGCGGTAGGTCTCCGAGGTGGACTCATCGAGCGCCTGCTTGAGGTATCCCAAAATTCCCGGGAAGCCTGTTTTTCCGCCTTTGCCGGCTTCGCCATAGAGCAGCAGGTTCTGGATCTTTTCCGGGAACTTTTCAAAGGGCAGGCTCAGGTCGATGCCGTGGGCGGCGGCGGTGATCCGCAGCATGTGGATCAAGTTCTGCGACGCCGATCCGGGGCCGAGTCCTCCTTCGAGCAGAGCCTTCGACCAGTCTGTAATCACCTTTGCGGGATCGAAGTCGTAACGGCTCCCCAGCCCGTGGCACTCCGGGCAGGCACCGTAAGCACTGTTGAAGGAAAACGAACGGGGTTCCAGTTGCGGCACGTTGATGCCGCAGTCCGGACATGCCAGGGTGGCGGAATAAAGCTGCTCGTCTCCCCCGACCACGGCGATCAGGACCAATCCCCCCGCCAGCTTCATGGCCACCGCGACTGAGAGTTCCAAGCGGTGTTCGATGCCAGCCTTTACCAGCAGGCGGTCGACCACCACCTCGATGGTGTGGTTCTTGCGCTTGTCGAGCCGGATGTCGTCTTCAAGGCTGACCAATTCGCCATCGACGCGGGCGCGCGTGAAGCCGTGTTGCACCAGCTTCTCCATCTCCTTCTTGAATTCGCCTTTGCGGCCGCGGACGATCGGAGCGAGCACCATGACCCGGTCTTCGGGAGTCAGGGACAGGACCCGCTGCACAATCTGGTCGGCGGATTGGCGGGAGATGGCGCGGCCGCATTTGGGGCAATGAGGTACTCCAATCGAGGCGAATAAAAGGCGAAGATAATCGTAGATCTCCGTAATCGTTCCGACGGTTGAGCGAGGGCTGCGGCTGGTGGTTCTCTGCTCGATTGAAATGGCGGGGCTGAGTCCGTCAATGGCATCGACGTCCGGGCGTTCCATCTGGTCGAGGAACTGNNCGGGCGTAGGCGGACAGGGTCTCGACGTAGCGTCGTTGCCCTTCGGCATAGATGGTGTCAAAGGCCAGGGAGGACTTGCCCGAGCCGCTCAGGCCGGTGATCACGGTCAGCGTGTTGCGGGGAATCTCTATATCGATGTTCTTGAGATTGTGCTGGCGCGCTCCGCGAACGGAAATCTTGGTGATGGCCATTGATCCGTGCTCTAGTTGTCCTTCCGTAATATGGACTGGTCCCCAGAAATGTTGGAGAGTGGGAGTGCGCACTTCTACTCACGTATTTTATTGGCGAACGGCCGCAAGCGTCAACGCGGGGCGGATTGAGGGGGGCGCGAATAGGGGTCTGATCGCAAGCGCAGGGTTGCGGCTGCGGCGGCTCGGGGGGCGAACCTTGGGTGACATTTTAAGCGCTTTTGTTCTTTTTCTTACTGTTCTTATGGCGGTAGGGCTCGGGATTGGGGCAGGGTATGGGGCTTTTATCGCCATTCTACGGAGCTTGGTGGTTCGTCAAGACCAGCCGGTACCCGTTCTTGTTCCCAGCCAGAGCCACGCCAGCGGCGACTAGGATCTGAGCGGTCCTCCCCCCCCAACATCGTCGTCCGGCACGATTCCCTGGCGTCGCGGACTAACCCACGCCGGCCGCCTTCAGAATATTCTTCCCGGCCGAAGCTCGGCCACTTCCCACTCTCAAATCCCCATCGAGCGGAACCCAATAGCGGTTCAGTCCGCCAGGCCGGCAAGTCTGGCCGACTCCACCCACAGCTGTTCGGCAGCGCTCTGGTCTTGCGCCTGGGGGGAGGGTGCTTCGGGACGGCATTGGTGGAAGTAGTCGCCCGGGGCGCCGTCGATCTGGGGTGAAGAAGCCAGATACACCAGAGTCTTCGCGCCTTCCCGCGGCGACAATGCAAAGCGCCTGGCAATGCGAATGCCGAAAGTGATCAATCCGCCGGTCTGATCTCCGAAGCGAGTCGCGACAAAGCCGGGATGGAGGCAGTAAGGGCTCACGCCGCTGCCTGCGAGCCGCCGCGCGAGTGCGCGGGTGAACAGGATGTTCGCCAGTTTCGAACGACCATATACTTTGAAGCCCCCACCTCCGTAGCGCAGCCATTCGAGGAAATTGCTCTGATAAGCTTCCCCCGACTGCAGGTCGTCGAAGTCCAGCGTGGCCGAGGCGTGCGCATCGGAGGCCGTATTCACAATCCGGGCGGGTGTCGAGGCGAGGAGCCGTTCGCGCAGGCCGTGCGTGAGAACGAAGTAGGCCATGTGGTTCAATGCGAATGTGAGCTCCAGGCCGTCTTCGGTCACTTGGCGAGAGCCAAACATGGCGCCGGCGTTATTGACCAGCACATCGATTCGGGTCTCGGCAGAGGCAATCTCGGACGCCACCCGCTTCATCTCCCCGAGTCGCGAGAGATCGGCGTAGTAAATGGTATGGGCGATGCCGGGAGCGCACTCGTGGAGGCGCTTCCGAGCAGCTTCGCCGCGGTCCCGGTCCCGCGCGACCTGCACGATGCGCGCGCCCAGGGAAGCGAGGTTCTCGGCTGCTACTTGCCCGATGCCGGAGGTGGCGCCGGTGATGACGACGACTTTGCCCTGCATAGTTTGGTTCACTGGTTTCACGAACCCATTCACGGTCCAACCGAGCCCATCAGCGGCCACGCCGCACCCGATGTTCAGAATTCGCATGCATGGTTTGTCGCGCTCTACGGCCAGTTTCACACAGATTTCTGCCGTGCTCCAACCGAATTTCGGCTAGTGCACGGCGACTTCGCCGGCGAGTTCGGCAGGGGCGGCGGCAGGCGGCAGAGCATTCTGCGAGGTGGGCAAATCGAGAGCAGCTTGGTCCGCGCTCGCCTCCTCCCTATCTCAACCGAAGGGCTGTCTTCTCGGTCTTGGTCAGCTAGTGCGGTTGAGGGGGTGCTTGCGTAGCCGGATCCGCAGGACTGCCCGGCTGCTGTTGGAGTTGCTGCTGGCGCTGCAATTCCTGCAACAGTTGTTCCGGAGTCTTGATGCCAGGCCGGTTGTTCGGCGGCTGATCCGGGGTTGCCGCCTGGGCCGCCGGATCGGCCTGGACATCGGAGTCACTGTCGTCGTCCGCTTGGTCATCCATGTCCGCCGAGTTCGATCCGGGAGTTCCGTCCTCGGAACGCAATGGGAAGCCATTGGGTGGAGGCGAACTGACGGGGAGCTGCGCCGCGGAGTCAGGAGAGGATGGCAGCTTGGGGGTAAGGATGACCCGCTCCAAGGAGTTGGGGTTGGCTGCCGAACCCATGAGCACGTAATTGAAATGCGATCCGTTGAGCAATTCCGCCAGCACGTCGCGAGCTGGACCGGGGCCGAATCGGCTCACAACACGCTCGGTGGCGTTCGATGGCACATCCACCGCGGCGTGGGTTTGGGCTCGTACCGCCCGAAGAATATCTCCCAAGGTGGAGTTCTCGGCGGCAATGGTCAGCTCACCGTCGCGATAAGAGACTTGGGGAGGGGTCGCGGGCATCTGTTCCAGGGTGAGCGGCTCAAGCGGGGCAAGAGGTTGGGGCGGAGGCTCGGGCGTCACCGGCTCCTGCTTCACCGAGTGCTTGTGCGCGGGATGACGCGGAGGGGCGACCGTTGAGTCCGCTGCCGCCAGCGAAACCGAACTGGCCAGCAGGACGATCACGAATTGCGCCCGTGCACGTGACATCAGCAACTCTCCTGTGCCCGCTCTGGTGCCAGGGCCGAACGGGCCGACCACTGTCAAAATTGTAGCACTCGCGATGC
>PKYX01000448.1 GCA_003132825.1 Acidobacteriaceae bacterium | reverse complement strand
TGCCGAATGGCAACATTCACCTCAAGGTGGCCCCCGAGGTCAGTACCCTCGATTTCACTAATGGTTTGACGATTTCGGGCTTCAGTATTCCGGCCTTGAGCACACGGAGCGCCGAGACCGAATTTGAGTTGCAGGATGGGCAGAGTTTTGTGATCGCCGGTTTGATGGATGATCGGGTGACCAGTCTGTCGAGCAAGTTCCCCGGGCTCGGGGATCTGCCGATTATCGGCAATCTTTTCAAAAGCAAGAACCTGCAGAAGAGCAAGACCGAGCTGATGGTTCTGTGCACCGTACGGCGAATTTCGCCGAGCACCCAGGCTCCGACCCTGCCCATGCAGCCGCAGCCGTTCATCGAGAAAAACAAGTTTGATGGTTCGAAGGCGCCGAGCGGCAAGTAGCCGGCACAGGCCTCGCGCCAGGCCGGCGGCGGCGACAAGGACTGACGACAACGACTAAGGAATACTGAGATTCGCCGGGGGACTGTTAGGGTCATGTCCGAAACTTCCGTTGTGATCATAGCGTCGGACAGCGAACAGCGTGCCGTGCTGCAAGTGCTGGTGGATGGCACGAGCGTGGCCCGCGTCGTGCATTCCTCCGCCACCTTTCCGCTCGAGGCCGCGGATCCGACGCTGCAGAGGATCCAGAGCACCAATGCGGATGTGATTCTGGTGGATATTCCCGCCGCGAACCCGACTTTGGCCTTGCGCTCGATCGAACTGCTGCAGGCAGAACTGCCGGACATCGCCGTGTTTGCCGTGGGCACCATGTCCCAACCCCAGATCATCGTCAATGCCATGCGGTCCGGGGCCCGTGAGTTCATCGAACGGCCGAGCACCACCACCGATCTGCTCGAGGCCTTCATCCGCCTCTCCGCCTCGCCGCGCAAAGTACAGCGCGAGGAAGTCCGCGGCAAGGTGTTCACCGTGGTCAATGCCAAGGGCGGAAGCGGCGCCACCACCGTGGCCGTCAATCTGGCGCTGGCTCTGCAGTCGGCCCACGGCGATACCGCGCTGGTCGACATCGCACCGCTCGGTCACTCCGCGCTGCACATGAACCTGAAGCCCTTGTTTAGCGTGGCCGATGCCATCCGCAATCTGCACCGCCTCGACCACTCCCTGCTCGAGAGCTTCATGACCCGCCACGAGGGTGGATTGCAGGTGCTAGCCGGCCCCAACACTCCCGTACTGGTCGAACCGTCGACCTCGGAGTTTGCCCGCCTGTTCGACATGCTGGTCAGCCACTTTCGCTATGTGGTGGTCGACGCCTCGACCCGCATGGATGCGACCACCCGTCTGGTCAGCAATTTGTCCGCGACCGTGCTGCTGGTGGCGCACGCCGATGTGGCATCGCTTTGGAGCGCGGCCCGGATTCAGCAGTATCTGGGCGACGCCGGCGGTCGGGAGAAGGTGCGCCTCCTGCTCAACCGCTTCCGCAAGATTCCCGGATTCACCGAGGCCGATGCCGAAACCGCTGCCGGGATGAAGCTGCTGTGGAAGATTCCGAATCAGTATTTCGCGGTATCGACCGCGATTGACCGCGGAGTGCCGTTGATGCAACAGAACCATACCGAGATTGCGCGCGCCTTCATCGGACTCGCGGGGCGACTGACCGAGAACGACGTGGACGTGAAACGCACCACCTGGTCGCTGTTCAAGACCGTGTAGTCGATGGTAGATCGTATCAGCGGATAGAAGAACCGTACAAAAGTCCGAACCGATTGAGCGAGCGAAGGGGCACCGGGCAGACGCATGGCGAATTTGCAGGCTTTCGAGAAAGCTGAGTACCAGCAGGTTAAAGCGGATCTGCATCGCAAGATCCTCGACCGCTTGGATCTGGAGAAGCTGGGACGTTCGCCCGGGGAAACAGCCCGGGAAGAAGTCCTGCTGCTGATCCGCAACACGGTCAACAGCGAAGCCGTGCCGCTCAGCTTTGCCGAACGCGAGCGCCTGGCGCGCGAGATTCTGGATGAGATCTTCGGGCTGGGACCGCTCGAGCCTTTGCTCAAGGACCCCACCGTCTCCGATATTCTGGTGAACCGCTTTGACCGGGTGTATGTGGAGCGGGCCGGCAAGCTCGAACCGACCGGTCTCACCTTCAAGGACAACCAGCACCTGATGCAGATCATCGACCGCATTGTGTCGAGGGTCGGTCGGCGCGTCGATGAATCGTCCCCCATGGTCGATGCCCGCCTGGCGGACGGCTCGCGCGTNNACCGAGCCCATGCTGGAATTGCTTTCTTCGATGGTCAAGGGGCGGCTGAACATCCTCATTTCGGGCGGAACCGGCGCCGGGAAGACCACTTTGCTGAACGTGCTTTCCGGCTATATCCCAAATTCCGAGCGCATCGTCTCGATCGAGGACGCCGCCGAACTGCAGCTGAAGCAAGAACACGTGGTGCGTCTCGAAACCCGGCCGCCGAACATTGAAGGCAAGGGCGCGGTACGGCAGCGGCAGCTGGTCATCAACAGTTTGCGTATGCGTCCGGACCGCATCATCCTGGGCGAGGTGCGTGGCGAAGAAGCCTTTGACATGCTGCAGGCCATGAACACCGGTCACGAGGGTTCGCTCACCACGGTGCACGCCAATTCCCAGCGCGACGCCCTGGCTCGTATCGAGAGCATGTTCTCGATGGCCAATCTGAATATTCCCGAGCGCGCGGTCCGCCACCAGATCGCCTCGGCGATCCACGCCGTGGTGCAGATCGCGCGCATGGTGGACGGCACGCGCAAAGTGATTGCCATCTGCGAAGTGACCGGGGTCGAAGGAGATATGATCTTGATGCAGGACCTGTTCGTCTTCGATCGCACCGGCATCGACGAGGGCGGCCGGGTGCGCGGCATTTTTCGCGCCACCGGCATCCGGCCGAAGTTTGCCGAGCGGTTGGCGACCGGCGGCCTGCGGCTGCGTCCGGCGTTATTTGATTCGAAGATGGAGGTTTAGGCGAAGGCGAGCAGCGCCGCCTTCGGGAGCATGGCATGTCATCGTTGATTCTGATCACCATCATCGTGTTTGTGGTTGTCGCAGGCGCGGCTTTCAGCATCGGGTCGCTCTTCGACCAGCGCAGCGCCCGCGCCCGCTTGCTGCGGGACCGCCTCTCCGCCGTGCAGAAGGCGGCGGAACGCGAACCGAGCGAGGAACTGGCTCTGTTGCGCGACGAGATGTTGAGCGAGATTCCGGCGCTCGACAACCTGCTGCGCCGGTCCGAGCGGATCTCGAATTTTCAGACCTTGCTCTCGCAAGCCGGCATCGAGATGCGCGCCGGCAACATCCTGATCCTGTGCGCCATATCCGCGGTGGTGCTCGGGATCATCACCTTCGTGATCGGCGGGGCGGCGGTGTTTGCCTGGGTGGGAGTGCTGGTCGGCGCCCTGTTGCCTTATTCCTACGCTTCCTACCAACGCACCCGGCGCTTCCAGAAGTTTGAGGAACTGTTTCCCGAGGCCATTGACACCCTGGCGCGTGCGGTGCGCGCCGGCCACGCCTTCACCACCGCGCTCGAGTTGATTGCCAATGAGGTCGCCGAACCGGTCTCCTCAGAAATCCGCAAACTGTATGAAGAACAGAAGTTCGGCCTGCCGGTGCGCGATGCCCTGGTCAATCTGGCCGACCGCATGCCTCTGGTGGACGTTAAGTTCTTTGTNNCGCCTGACCATGGTGCTCCTGATGGCGCTGCCGCCGATCGTGGTCGTGGTGATGCTGATCGCGAGCCCGAGCTTTATTCGCCCGCTGTTTGACGATCCCTTCGGCCACATCGCCATCGTGGCCGCGATTACCTTGCAAACCATCGGTTATTTTGTCATCCGGAAAGTGATTCAGATTCAGGTTTAGCGCATGACCCTGGCACTCATACTCGTCGTCGTATTGTTCCTGACCATCGTCCTGGCGGTGTTTTCCTTTGGGGTCGCGGCCTATGCCCCCTCGTCGGTGATTGGCTCCCGCCTGCGTTCGCTCGCCGGCGCGCAGAAAGACCGAACGGAAAAGCCCGCCTTCAAGGAACGCCTGGAACAGGCGCTCGATCCCTTCAGCAAGGCCCTGCCGCTGTCGGCGACCGAGGTGTCGCGCGCCCGCGCCTGGCTGATTCAGGCAGGGTATCGCGACCCCCGCCACCTGACCATGTATGTCGGCAGCCGGGTGTTGCTGGCCGTTCTCGGCATGCTCGCGGTGATTGCGGTGAGTGGAATCGGTTCCCCGCTGCTCCTGGTCGGCGCCGGAGGATTCGGGTTCTTCCTGCCGCGATTCTGGTTGAAACGTAAGATCAAGGCACGGCAACGGCTCATCACTCTCGGACTCCCGGATGCGCTCGATCTGACGGTCATCTGCGTCGAGGCCGGTCTGGCACTCGACCAGGCCCTGATGCGGGTGGGCGAAGATCTCAGCCACTCCCATCCCGAGCTGAGCGCGGAGTTCCATATGTTCAACCTGGAGACCCGGGCCGGCAAGCCGCGGGTCGAAGCCCTGCACAATCTGGCTACCCGCACCGGGGTCAGCGACGTTCGCGCCCTGGTGGCCACTCTGGTGCAGACCGACCGCTTCGGCACAAGCGTGGCCCAAGCCTTACGGGTTCACTCGGATTCGCTGCGCACCGAGCGCCGCCAAAGAGCCGAGGAACAAGCCGCCAAGACCACGATCAAGATGGTCATCCCCCTGGTGTTGTTCATTCTGCCTTCCCTCCTCGTCGTCACCATCGGGCCAGCATTGATTCAGTTGTTCCGTACGCTCGTGCCGGTGGGGCGTTGAAGCCGTCCCCGGCCCAGGATCGAGCCCAGGAGTAGCGATGCCAGCAGCAGTGCCCCTAGGATTTGCCTTCAATCGGACCCGCCAGGCGTATCTCGCCACCCAGCTCTCGGTGGCCGGAACCCACTGGTCCCGTTGGCGCGGGCTCATGGGGGCGGCGGCGGAAAATTTTCCTGCCGGAAAGGGCCTGTGGATCGTTCCTTGTCATGGAGTGCACACCCTGGCGATGCGCTTCCCGATCGATGTGGTCTATCTCGATGACGATCGCGTGGTGGTGTACGCCCGGCCGAATTTGAAACCGTGGCGGCTTGCGCCGGTTCGCCTCGAGGCTCGGTCGGTGCTCGAATTGCCCGGCAATACCTTGCAGTCGACCGGAACCGCCGTCGGAGACCGGATCGAGATCGAACTCGGCAAGACGCCAGGGGAGGCCGGTTCCGCGTGAACGACGAACTCCATCTTCTGGTTGAATGGTCCTCGCCCTGGGAGGAATTCCGTTCGGCGATCCGGCCCGCCTTCGAGCGCTCGCCGCAGCGTCTGGCGGGCGAGGCGCAGACCGGATTGTTTCCCTACCGCGGGATGGTGGCCACCTGGGGCGCGGAAGTCCTGTTATTCGTGCTGCTGATCCTCGCGACCCGGGGCTTTGACAGCCTGCACCCCAACCTGCCGCCCTCCCCCCCCAAATACGACGTCATCTATTACACCGGCAACGAGTTGCCGAACACTGCCGACACTGGGGGAGCGCACGCCGGCCGTTCCGGGCGCTCGGGCGGTCGGGAAGCCCGCCATCCCACCCAAACCATCCGCGTGGCCCGTGGCGAGGTGCTGCGCGAAAAGGTGGTGGACGCGCCCAATCTGAAGCTGCCTCGTTCCGACTCTGCGGTGGCGAATCTTCTGGCCTATAAGCGGGTTCCCGGTCCGCCGCCAGCCGAAGGCCTGAAGTCGTCCCGGGCCCCCGTGGTAGCCCCGCAATTGGCGGCTGTGCCCCCTTCCCCGGNNCCACCGGCTCCGACCGCCGAAAATATCGCTTCCCTACGCCTTCCCGGTTCGCACCCGATCGAGGTGGTTCCGCCTCCGGTCTCCGCCCCGGAACAGATCACGAACCAGAATCCGCGGCTCAGCCTGCCGGCGCCGAGCGTAGTGGCTCCTGCGCCCACCGAGGTCACGCGCGAACTATCGAACGCCGGACCGGGTTTCGGCCCCGGGGAACTGCGCAAGCAAGTTGTGCCCCCGCCGGTTCAGATTGGCAGTAGCACATCGCAAGAACACCGCAAGGTATCGGGTTTCTCGAACGCGGCAGTCGTGCCCCCGCCGGTCCAGATTGGCGGGGCAGCTTCGCAAGAACATCGGAACCCCTCGGGTCTCGGCAATTCGGCGGTCGTACCACCACCGGTGCAGCTCGGTTCCGGCTCGCTTTCCCACCCGTCCGTGAGCGGACTGGGCGGCGGTGCAGGGGTCGTGCCGCCGCCCCCCACGGTCTCGGGCGGCTCCTCGCTCAGCGGCCGAGGACGGGGCAGCCGTGGCATGGGACTGGGCGGAGCGGGCGATGTGGGTGAAGTCTCCGCTCCTGCCAACTCCGGGGGAAACGGGAAAGCGGCGGGTATCGTGGTTTCGAACCAGCCGGGATCGAAGGTGGGAGTGCCTGGAACTGGCGGATCCGGATCGCTCGCCATGTCTCCCTCGGGAGGCGCGAATCCCGGCCTGGGAGGCGCCGGCGGCGGCACCTCAATTGGCCGGGGCAAAGGTTCAGGCAGCGGATTTTCCGGGTCGGGCCCGGGAGGCGGAAAGGACAGCAGCGGGCCGGGCGCAGACCCGACGGCTCGCGGCGGAATCTCGCCCGGGGCGGGCCCGGGTGGTACGGGCAGCGGTGCCAATGGACCGCCGGCCGTGCCCGGAGTTTCGGTGCGCGGCGGCAACAGCGGCATTGTCAACCTGCCCGGCTTTGGCAGCGACGGAACGCAGCCCACCCCGGCCGGCCGCTCCTCGGTCGGATCGGACGATCATCCCGCGCTCACCATCGAGGCCACGCCCCGCTCCGGAGGCGCCTTTAACTATTACGGTCGGCTCCAAGGCGACAAGGTCTATACCATCTACATCAACACCGTGCTCGGAACCGCCGTGTTCGAGTTCGCCGATCCCACCTCCGCCGAACATCCGAACCAGCGCGACCTGGCTGCGCCCCAACCGGTGCGCGCCGATCTGCCTGCGGGAGTGCGCCGCTCGCGGTTGGTCATCGCCTGCGTGCTCGACCGTGAAGGATTGGTGCGCAATGCCCAGGTGATCGAGTCTACCGGGCCGGCCATGGCCGCAAAAGTACTGGCGGCGCTGCCCAACTGGAAATTCCGTCCGGCCACGCGAGGAAACCAGCCGGTTGAAGTCGATGCGATTCTCGGCTTCGACATCGACACCAGCGACCGATACTAGCGGGCGACGGCTCCTAGAAAGACCGATACGCGAACCAGCCAGCTGTCGGTCTACCCGGCTTCCGGCAAAATTCCGGGAAAATGCGTACCCAGTCCAATCAGTCGCTCCTCCTGCGGTAAAGCACCGCCACCGTGTCCCGATAGACGGCCGCCCATTCCGGCCGCTCGCTGAGCAGGTTGGCCAAGGTCGATTCCGCCGGCACCAGCACCCAGACCACACGCTCCTGCTCGAGCACGCTTTCCCAACCCGGCTCGGCCCGGATGACTTTCAAGTAATCCTTGAAGAATGACTCGCCATACAAGTCGTGGCGGTCATCGAGCACCACCCGGGTTTCGGGATAGAGGCGGTAGATCAGATATCCTCCCCAGAAGTCGGGGCAAAAAATGGGCGCCTGAATGCCGCGCCGCTCGATCTCGTCGGTCGCCAGCACGGGAAACCGCTGGGCGGAGAAATGCGCATCCAGAATCTGCCACGATCCGAGCCGTCCGCCGTGCGCGCACATCCCTAGCCCCAAGACCACCACCAGCACCGGCCACCCGTGCCCGCGCAGGGACAGCTCCATCCTGGTCATTCGCGAAGCGAACGATTCGAAGCGCGAAAACCAACGGCGCAACCCGGATGCCAGTTCCCGATGGGCCTCGGCCCCGGCGCCCGCCCGCGACAAAATTGGGGTCACCGCGAGCATCAAGAGGATGGCGGAAATGGGGAGATTGCGCGAAGCATACAAGCCGCTGCCCGCGGCAAAAAGGATGACCAGCAGGAGCGAGGGGCGCGGTTTCTCCCGCTCCGCCGCCAAGCCGATCATGGTAATCACGAGCAGCAGCGCGAAACACTGTTCCGCCAGGCCGTGAAAGTTCGGCGAGAGGAATTCCTCGATGTGGTTCATGAGAAAGCGGTTCGAAAGGTACTCGAAAACGTGCACGTGCAACTTGTACCCGTAGGGATTGACCAGGGTGGCGGCCAGCGATAGCAGGGTGATCACCCCCAGAAGCCTTGCCCGCCGGCCCGCGAACCGACGCTCGCCGGGCTCGGGCGCGGTCAGCCAGCGCAGCACGCTCCCGGCCCCGTACAGCCCGAGCAGCATGAAGCCAGTCAGAAATCCGCCATGCAGGTTGACCCAGACCAACATCACGAGCGGCAGCCAAAACAAGGCGCGATCGTGGGCGCGATCGGCCGTTCGATCCCAGGAATCGAGCCGCTCGAACCAGACGACGACCAGCAGCCAGCTCAGAACGTGCGGCCGCGCGAATAGATGGATGGCCGAAGCTCCCACGGCGAGCGTCAGCAGAATCACGGTGAGGGGCAGATTGCCCCCCCGAGCCAAGGTCAGGCGAAGGGCCAAGGCAAAGGTTCCGGCAATCACCAGGGCGGTGAAGAACACGACGCCGTTCAAGCCCATTCCCTGATGGATGCGAGCGATCAGCACGTCGTACAGCCATTCCCAGGCATACCAGGGTTGCCCCTGCATGGTGGAGGAAAACGGATCGTTGCGGGTGATGGCGCGCGTGCGCAGCATCTGCTCCCCGTTGCGGATGTGCCAGCCGATGCCGCCATCCCCCAGCAGACGCGGCGCCAGCACCCCGCAGCTGAGCGAAACCAGTAGCGCTAGGAAGATGAGATCGGTCACGGAGGGAAGCAAGAAACGCAGCCCGCCAGCCGCCAGGGATGGCCGAACCCTTCGGGATGGATTGGGGTGCAAGCGTCGATCCCAGATCA
The DNA here is from genome assembly GCA_003132825.1 of Acidobacteriaceae bacterium. Taxonomy (GTDB): domain Bacteria; phylum Acidobacteriota; class Terriglobia; order Terriglobales; family Acidobacteriaceae; genus PALSA-270. Next base: position 6,166 of record PKYX01000448.1, on the reverse strand, counting down.
GAGTCGTGTCGGTTGCCGCCGGGTGCGCGTTGGTCGACTCCGCGAGTACTTACTTGTAAGCGCGCAAGATCATGATGTCAACGCGTGCCCGGTCGCTCGGCTCGACTACAGTCGAATGCCTCGTCCGTGGTGGCTGGCTAATAGTGGTCGAGTGGTCGCGCGGTCCTTCGGTGCGAAAGCAAGAACCGCTGCCGAAGAGCGCAGCCGGGGTACCGGGGCAGTGCCGCATCCCCGTCGGCTCCGCTTTCGGGCACAGGCCTGTTCTTCCAGGGCCAAACTTCCTATCTCATACCGGAACCATCGGCGACCGCTTGCGGCCTTCGGCCACGCCTCCCAGTCCCCTGCCCGGGCACGACCATCGCCCTCTTGTGGCATAACCATCGCTCTCGTAGAGTTCATGTCGCAGTCCTCCCCTGGACCATGGAGATTCTCGCGGGCATCGTTTGCGGACGCCCACCTCCATTCTGCAGCCTTTTCGATAAAGAATCGTCGTCAACAGGAGACGGCTGAAGCTCCACCGCCCCATCTCGGAGGATCGCCAATGCGCACCAGCTCTACTCTAACCTCGCACTCTCGGCCGAAGCTCGCGCTAATGTCCGCCCTATTCGTAGTTCTGCTGTCATCCCTGGGCAACGCTCAGACCGCCGCCTGGACTTCGGCGGGAAACATGACAGCCGCCCGCTCGGGTCACACGGCCACGCTGCTTCAGAATGGCATGGTACTGGTGGCTGGCGGAGCCAACGGCGCTGTAGTCGCCGCCTCTGCCGAGATCTATAACCCGACCACCAACAGCTGGGCTGTGGCCGCAAGTATGGCCAATGCCCGCACCGGCCACACCGCAACTCTTCTCAGCGACGGCCGGGTTCTGGTCGTAGGGGGCGGGGCGGGAGCGACCGCGGAAATTTATGATCCGACTGCAGGGACATGGTCGGCGACTGGCAGTTTGAACGCGATCCGCCAGGGCCAGACCGCATCTCTGCTGCAGAACGGAATGGTGCTGGTCGCCGGAGGCTGTTGCATTGCGGGCGACGTTCCGGGCTATTCCGAGCCGGTCAGCGAGGCCCTCACCTCCGCTGAGTTGTGGAATCCCGCAACCGGCCAATGGACGCTGACCGGCAGTATGGTCAATATGCACGCCTATCACACCGCGAACGTGCTCAGCAGCGGAAACGTGCTGGTGGCGGGCGGTACTTCCCTGCAGCTGCCGCCGGGGCCGGAGACGGTCGATGCGGCTGAAATTTATAATGCCGCGAGCGGGACCTGGACAGCCGTCGGCGGTTTGATCGCGGCCAGATATTTCGATAGCGCAAGTCTATTGCTCGATGATCAAGTACTGGTGGCCGGAGGCAGTGGCGGAGGCTGTTGCAGCGGGCTCGCCTCCGCCGAGCTCTACAGCCCAAGCTCCCAGTCGTGGCAGGAAATGCCGGCCATGAACACGGGGGTCTATGAGCAGGCGGCCGCGGTCCTGCAAGGCAGCACCGAGGCGCTGGTCTCGGGGGGATATTCCTGCTGCAATTCGGCCAACACCACCAGCGCCACGGCGGAAATCTTTAATATCAACACGGAAACCTGGTCGCTCACGGCCGGCATGAGCCAAGCACGCTATTCCCATACGCTCACCACGCTGAGCGATGGCTCCGTGCTCGCGGCTGGCGGACTGGTGAGCGGCGGAGGCACGACAACCCTAGCTTCCGCCGAGCGCTTCTACAATGGAACACCTCCGCCGCAGGTCACCATTACCTCTAGTGTGCCGGCCAATTTCACCGTGGCAGGCACCAACTGCGCCGCCGGCTCTTACCTCACTCCGATGACGCTTTCCTGGACACCTGAGGCGAACTGTACCGTCACCATCTCTCCGCTCACGGGGTACGTTTTCACCAGCTGGAGCGACGGGTCGACGGCCAATCCGCGGACCTTTGTGGCGCCTTCGAGCGCCGCCACTTACAGCTTCACGGTAACCAAGAGCGCAGCCAACCCATCTTCGGTTACGGCCAGTGGCGGAACGCCACAGAGCACGACCGTCAGCACTGCCTTCGCCAGTCCCTTGGTGGTCAGCGTCGAGGATTCCAACGGGAACCCGGTGAGCGGGGTGACGGTGACATTTTCGGCCCCAACCAGCGGAGCCTCCGGCTCATTTGCAGGCGGANNGCCAATGCCACGGCGGGCAGCTATAAGGTCACTGCGAGCGTAGCGGGCGTGTCGAAGACGGCCCGGTTTTCGCTCACCAACCAATCCGGCAGCGTAGCTGCCGCCATCGCAGCCACCAGCGGAACACCACAAAGCGCGCCCATCAGCACCGCATTCGGTAGCCCCTTGATGGTCACGGTAACCAATTCCACTGGCATTCCGGTCAGCGGAGTGACGGTAACCTTCACCGCACCCGGCAGCGGTGCCTCCTGCACCTTTGTCGGCGGAGTGAAGACAGCAACCACCAACGGTTCCGGAGTTGCGATGTCAGCCGGGTTCACCGCTAACGGCAAGGCGGGGAGCTACTCGGTCACAGCGAGCGTGTCAGGCGTGTCGACGACGGCCGGTTTTGCGCTCACCAACATGGCGGGCGCGGCAGCCTCGATCAAGGCCAGCGGCGGGAGCTCGCAGAGCGCCACCATCAGCACCGCCTTTAGCAATCCTCTGGTGGCGACGGTCAAGGACTCAGGCGGCAATCCCGTAAGCGGCGCAATCGTGACCTTCACGACGCCGTCGAGCGGCGCCTCGGGGAGCTTTGCCGGCGGAGTCAACACGGCGACCACGAACCCCTCCGGAATCGCAACCTCGGCGGCGTTCACCGCGAATGCCACCGCAGGCAGCTACGCCGTCAGCGCGAGCGTCGGAGGAGTGTCGACCTCTGTCAGCTTTTCGCTGAGCAACACGGCGGCGGGCGGCAGCGGACACCATCACGGAAACAATTAACTAGGAAGTTGGGCGGTGACGCACCGACGACGAACCCGGCGAACCTTTGCCGGGTTCGGTCGTTGTGCTGAAAATAAACCAGGAGCTATCGCCTCGACCGCCGAGCGGTGAGTTCGAGGCTTCGGGTCTGACGGGCTCGCGCCCGCGGGCACAGCCGACCCCAAGGGTGTCCAGACGCCAGCCTCAATCGGCCCCTAGGCGCCCCGCTATCCGACCCGAGGGCCCGCCCCGGGAGCCCGCGTCTGGGAACGGCCTCCCTGCTCTTCGGCCGGCAAGTTGGACGACCCATCCGGCGAAAAACTTTCCGATGCCTTTGGCATGCCACGGAATCTCATAGAGTAGGCCTATGGACGGCAAACGGGACAACCAGCGCGCACCGAACGTCGTGATTGTCGGCGGTGGATTTGGCGGGCTGGTGGCGGCCCGAAAGCTGGCGCATTCTCCGGTCCGGGTCACGCTCATCGATCGCAAGAATCATCACACCTTTCAGCCGCTCTTGTATCAGGTAGCCACCGCTGGATTATCCCCGGGGGAGATCGCAGCCCCCATTCGTTGGATCGTTCGCGGACGCAATGTGGAAGTGCTGCTCGGCGAAGTCCAGGACTTCGACCTCGAACGCCGCATGGTCAAGCTGTCGGACGTGGCCATTCCCTACGACTATCTGGTGGTGGCCGCCGGCGCCAGCCACGCCTATTTCGGCCACGACGAATGGGAGCCCCTGGCGCCGGGTCTCAAGACCATTGAAGACGCGATTGAAATCCGCCGCCGCGTCCTGCTGGCGTTTGAGCTGGCCGAACGTTTCGCCGCCGGCGGCGAGGGCCAGGTGCAGCTCAATTTCGTGGTTGTCGGCGGGGGCCCGACGGGGGTCGAGTTGGCCGGCACACTGGCGGAGATTGCGCGCCGCGTTCTGGCCGATGAGTTTCACGCCATCGATCCCAAACGCACCCGCATCATCCTTCTCGAAGGCGGTCCGCGCGTGCTGCCGGCTTATCCGGAAGATCTGTCACGCAGTGCCGAAGAACAGTTGCGTCAGCTGGGCGTTGAAGTTCGCACTTCGACCCTGGTCACCGGCGTCGAACCCTCCGCCGTACTCATGGGCACCGCTCGCCTGTCCGCCGCCGTCATCCTCTGGGCCGCCGGGGTTGCGGCATCTCCCCTGGGGAAAAGACTGGGCGCCCCCGTAGATCGCGCCGGCCGCGTGCTGGTGAACCCTGACTTGAGCCTCCCCGGCCACCCCGAAGTCTTCGTCATCGGAGACCTGGCCTCACTCAAAGACCGGAATGGCAAACTGCTCCCCGGGGTCGCACCGGTTGCCATACAGCAGGGAAAAGCCACGGCCCGCAACATCGCCCGCGATCTGAGCGGTGAGCCGCGGAAGGACTTCCACTACTTGGATAAAGGCAGTCTGGCCACGATCGGCCGCGCCGCCGCCGTCGCCCAATTCGGCCAGTTACACATCTCCGGTTTCATCGCCTGGCTGTCCTGGCTTTTCGTCCACATTTTTTTCCTCATCGGCTTCCGCAACCGCCTCATGGTATTGATCCAGTGGGCTTGGTCCTATTTCACCTACGAGCGCGGCGCCCGTCTGATCACCGGTGACACCCAGCTGCCGAGCTGGCCGGAATTGCAGGGCGAAGAGGCAAAAGTTCATGAGCGGGCGAGCTAGAACCGGCTCCCAGGAATGCGCCCCGGCCGGGGAGCCCGCAGGAAGATCTCAGCCTAACAGTCCCAGTACTAGATTGTTACCATCAACGACTTAGAGGATCTCCGCGTGGCCGGGGGCGGGGTTGACGGGCACAGAGTTACCAAAAGTGAGCAATATTGCTCACTGTGTAATATTGAACAGATCTACTATGGACCAAGCCCGCGAAAGGCCGGCGCGGCCCGGGCTGCCGACGCTCGGGGGGGCGGCCGAATGGTCAAGCGTGGTCAGCCAAAGGATTCGATCATGGAAGGAAACGGCGATACCCCTTATTTCCGGCACGCACTCGTAAACTACATGCGGCACCACGGCCTCGAAGCATGCGATCCTTGTAGCTTGCCAGCCTACGTTCTGACCGGCCTGCTGCGCGAGGCCGAGGAGCGGCGCGCGCATCACTACATGTCGCCGCCTGTCCCAGAACCAACGATCGCAGTCGCGTCGCTCAAAGTGCCTGCACGGTTGCGTTCAAGAAAGATGTGAAGGAAATCGGCTGTCTGCCTTAGGTGCAGATGAGCGGCCCTCGGCGATGCGGGCTCGCTCATTTTTCAGCGTCCGCGTGGGATGGCAGATCCGGTTGAGGTTCTGGGCACGGGACACGAAAAAATAGGTTCTTTTCGGGTCCCGGCTTCAGAGCCAAGAACTACATCCAGGCGCCTAGCGGGGCGCCGTCTTGCCGTTGTGCTTCTCGTTGTAAATCTGGCGGCTGGCGCCATTCTGTCGCTGGTTGATGTTCTTTTTTTCCCCCGGCGTCAGCTTTCCACCGTTCGCGCTGCGGTCCGCAGCGATATGGCGGTTGATGTTCTGCTCCCGGTTCTCGGCGCTGGCAGCTTCTTTCGGCGCCATTTGTCCGCTGCGGATTCCGTTCGCAATCCGCTGCTGCTGCAGGTTGCGGCGGGCCCCCACTTCGTTGTTGCCGTAGTGTTCGGTTGCAGCGTTGTGCTTGTCGTTATAAATGGAGCGGCTCAGATTGTTCTGCTGTCCGTTGACCTGTTGGCGCTCCTGCGGGGTCAGTCTGCCCCCGTTGGCCGCGCGGTCATTGTGAATCTCGCCGTTCAAGTGGGATTCCCGACTCTCCAGGTTCTTGGTTTCACCCGGGGTCAGCTGTCCGGAAGATACGCCATTGGCGATGCGACCCTGCTGGTTATAGCGGCGCCCATTGACCGAGTCCATGGCGGCCGTGCCCGGGACTCCATGGTTCATGGATGCCAGCTGGTTGCGATCATGGCTGGATGCCTGCTCATGCGACAGTTGGTTGGCTGTAGGCTGGAAGTGCTGCTCGTTCATGGCCGCCTGTTCTGCGCCCGACGGCCGCGCCGCCACTCCGCCTTCCCCGTTGAAACTGGCATGATTCACCACGGNNCCTGCGTGCCAGCCGTATAGACCACCTCCAAATCCCCAATAGCCAGGGGTCCACAACACTCCTACGCGCGGCGGCGCCACCCATACGCCAGGTACCCAGTAGTAGCCCACCGGTCCGTAAGCCCAGTACCCGGGAGTCCAAAGCATTCCGTCAGTCGGACACGGCGGTTGCGTGTACACCGGCAACGCAGGCGG